>NZ_FPBY01000071.1 GCF_900116755.1 Clostridium sp. DSM 8431 | reverse complement strand
AGAAAAATCGAATAGAAAATGCGACCCTAATTAAGATCGCATTTTCTCAAAAATTTTATTTATTTTGCCTGTCTACTTGACAGGGGTCTGTTCAAGATTCAAATACATCTTTTTTTTATTCTTCTCTAAATTTTAAAATATCAAATCTTATCATAATCATCAGGATCATAAGGAAGAGTATCTTCACCTTCATTAGCAAGACTTTGTGTATAATCAAATTCCTGTGATGCGATATTATTAGCAACTATAGGGTCAACAGCAGGATTTGCTAGTGGTGTTGAATCTCCACTTGGTGAAAAACTTCTTATTTCACTTTCCTTTGGATAATAAGATGTTCTCACTCTAGGTAGATAAGGTTTCTTTTCTTTACCCATAGATTGGTTCCCTCCTTAATGTTATTGAATATTTTTAGTTTGCGTAAAAACATAAATAAAATGTACTAACCTTTAGAAGAAAATTTAAATAGGAATAATCTTTTTTTTATAAAAGGCTTAATTTTAGCAATTACGTGAAGAATTAAGCAAGAAAAGGGTGAATTAGATTAACAATGTTGCTTAAATATGGTATAATATTCAATAAATATTACAAAAAACGGTAAGAGTAAAAATGAAATACATACGACTAAATATTGGGATAAAATATAAATAGTGGGAGCAAATTGTATGGAATATAAAGAAATTCAATCAAGTAAACTAAAGATTGCAATGATTGGACATAAGCAAATTCCTTCTAGGGAAGGAGGAATTGAGATTGTTGTAGGGGAATTGGCAACAAGAATGGCAGAGCAGGGAAATGATATAACAGTTTACAATAGAAAAATAAGACATGTAAGCGATAAGAATATGAAGGTTGTAAAAAATGAAAATTTAGAGTATAAGGGCGTTAAAATAATTTCAGTTCCAACTATAGATAAGAGAGGATTAGCTGCGATATCTTCTTCTTTTTTTGCAACATTAAAGGCAATTTTTGGGCATTATGATTGTATTCATTATCATGCAGAGGGACCAAGCGTTATGCTTATAATACCTCATTTGTTAAAGATTAGAACAGTAGTAACAATACATGGACTAGATTGGAGCAGAGCTAAATGGGGGGGATTTGCAGTTAAGTACTTAAAGTTAGGAGAAAAGATAGCTGCAAAGTATGCTGATGAAATTATTGTATTAAGTAAAAATGTACAAAAATATTTTAAAAATACCTATGAAAGAGATACAGTTTATATTTCTAATGGCATAGAAAAGCCAAAAAAAATAAAAGCAGAGATAATAACAAAAAAGTGGGGATTAATTAAAAATGAATATATTCTATTTTTAGGAAGAATAGTTCCTGAGAAAGGATTAGATTACTTAATTAAAGCCTATAAAAAAGTTAAAACTAATAAAAAACTTATTATAGCAGGAGGAAGTTCTGATACAGATGAATTCCTTAAAGCTATTAAAGAATCAGCAAAGGATGATTCAAGAATAAAGTTTATAGGTTTTGTTCATGGACAAGAACTAGAAGAATTATATAGTAATAGCTATATGTATTGTCTCCCTTCAGATATAGAAGGCATGCCAATAAGTCTTCTTGAAGCCATGAGTTATGGAAATTGCTGTCTTGTGAGTGATATTCCAGAATGTGCTGAAGTAGTAGAGGATAGAGGGGTTACTTTTGAGAAAGGTAATATAGAAGATTTAAGAGAAAAAATGCAAAGCCTTTGTTATAATGAAAAGTTAGTTGAAGAATTTAAAGAAAATGCAAGCGATTTTATTTGTTCAAAATATAATTGGGATGATGTGGTAGAGCAAACAGTTCCATTATATAGATAGTGGGGGATTAGATTTGAAAATATTAATGGTAAATAAGTTTTTGTTCAATAAAGGAGGGGCAGAAACTTATATGATTAAACTGGGAGAATATCTTAAAAGCCAAGGCAATGAAGTACAATATTTTGGTATGTATTCAGAAGATTTATGTGCTGAAAATGAAGTTAAAGAGTATGTTTCTAACATGGATTTTAGAAATGGAAGTACATTAAGTAAAATAACTTATCCTTTTAAAGTAATATATTCTTTTGAGGCTAGAAGAAAAATAGGAAAAGTATTAGATAACTTTAAACCTGACATTGTACATTTAAATAATATTAATTATCAACTTACTCCATCAATCATATATGAAGTAAAAAAGCGTAATATTCCAATTGTACAAACTGTACATGATGCTCAAATAGTATGTCCAAGTCATAGGTTATTTAATGAACAAACTGGAAAGATATGCGAGAGATGTGTTAATGGAACTTATATTAACTGTCTTAAAGAAAAGTGTATTCAAGGCTCATTTTTAAAGAGTCTGACAGCTTCAATAGAGTCTTATTATTACCATGCAAGAAAAACCTATAATCTTATAGATCACTTTATCTGTCCTAGTAATTTTATAGCAGATAAGATAAAAAATAGTTCTATAGATAAGAGTAAAATCACAGTATTATGTAACTTTACTGATAAGGTGGAAAGTGATTTTTTAAAGAATAATAGCGATGAAAAGTATATTGTTTATTTTGGTAGGTTAAGTATTGAAAAAGGGATAGGTACTCTAATAGAAGCATGTAAGGAACTTGAGAATATTAAATTTATTATTGCCGGATCAGGACCTTTAGAAGAGCAGATAGAGAATTTACCTAATGTTAAGTATGTAGGGTTTAAAACTGGGGAAGAACTTAAAAATTTAATATCAAATGCTTGCCTATCATTAGCTCCATCAGAGTGGTATGAGAATTGTCCCTTATCAATTATAGAATCTCAAATGCTAGGAACTCCAGTTTTAGCATCAGATTTGGGGGGGAATAAAGAATTGATTATAGAAGGAAAAACAGGTGAAAAATTTAGTGCAGGTAATGTTTCAGAACTAAAAAGTAAGATTCAAGATTTATGGAATTCACCTGAGAAACTTCAATATATGCGTGAAGAATGTTTGAAAAATAAAGAAAACTCAATCGATAGATATTATAAAAAGCTTATGGGTATATATGAAAAGTTAGTATAAGATAGGGGGATATTAATGGTAAAGTTTATTTCATGGGTTATTAGTAAGATCAAGAATAGGGAATACAAGGTTGATGAAAATATTACTACATTAGATTTAATATCAGTTGTAGCAGAAAGAGTGGTTATGCTTCTAAGGGGAATTAGACATAAGATATTATTTAAGAAATGTAGAGGTATGGTGTTTATAGGCAAAAATGTAATCATTAAAGGACATGGGCATATGGAATGCGGTTCTGGTATGAGTATTGGAAATGGAACTTTCATTAATGCTTTATGTAAAAATGGTGTAAAAATAGGTGATAACTTCTCCTTAGCACGTAACTGTATGATTGAATGTACAGGAGTAATAAGAGAACTTGGTGATGAACTTATTATAGGAAATGATGTTGGAATTGCATCTAATGCTTTTATATCTGTTAGAGGAAAAGTTGAAATAGGAGATGGAACTATAATTGGTCCTGATACAAAGATATTTGCAGAAAATCATAAGTTTGAGGACTTAGAAACTCCAATATTTCTTCAAGGAGCTACAAAGGAAGGGGTTTCAATAGGAGAAGACTGTTGGATAGGTTCTAATGTGACTATATTAGATGGAGTTCATATTGGAAAAAAAGTAATTATAGCAGCTGGAGCAGTTGTTAATAAAGATATTCCAGATTACGCTATCGTAGGTGGAGTGCCAGCAAAAGTGTTAAAGATGAGAATAGAAGAAAAATCACAATGTTTATAAAATTATAAAGATATTTAGAGGTATTGAATATGAAAAAGTTAAATGGAACAGTAATAGTAACTTATAGGTGTAATGCAAGATGTACAATGTGCAATCGATACAAAAAACCGTCAAAACCAGAAGAAGAGATTTCATTAGAAACTATAAAGAAGCTTCCGCCTATGTATTTTACTAATATAACAGGGGGCGAACCTTTTATTAGAACAGATTTAAAGGATATAGTAAGAGAGCTATATAAAAAGTCAGATAGAATTGTAATTTCAACAAATGGTTTCTTTACTGATAGAATTATTGATTTGTGCAAGGAGTTCCCGAATATAGGTATTCGTATATCTATTGAAGGATTAGAACAAACAAATAATAAAATAAGAGGTTTAGAAGATGGCTTTAATAGAGGTTATACCACATTAAAAAAATTAGTTGATATGGGTATGAAAGATGTTGGCTTTGGAATGACAGTGCAAGATGCTAATGCTAAAGACTTAGTAGAACTATATAAGCTTTCAGATGAGATGAATATGGAATTTGCAACAGCTTCATTGCATAATAGTTTTTACTTTGTTGAAGCAAAAAATATTATAAAGGACAGACCTATGGTTGCAAAAGAATTTGAAGGTTTAACTAATGAATTATTAAATTCTAATAGTCCTAAGAAGTGGTTTAGAGCATATTTTAACCATGGACTTATAAATTATATTTATGGACAAAAGCGTCTTCTTCCATGTGATATGGCCTTTGATACATTTTTTATAGATCCATATGGAGATGTAATGCCATGTAATGGGACTAAGGATAAAGAAGTAATGGGTAACTTAAATGAATGTGATGCATGGGAAGACTTATGGGATAGCAGTCAGGCTGATGCTGTTAGAAATAAGGTTAGACATTGTGACCGTCAGTGTTGGATGATTGGTTCTGTTTCTCCAGCTATGCATAAATATATATGGACACCAGCTTTATGGGTTATAAAACATAAATTCTTAAGATTCTTTAGTAAGAAAAAGTATAGCATGTATGAAAATAAAATAGTAAGAGATTATAGAGATGGCTTAGTTACAAAGGAAGAACTTGATAAGTGTTCAACATGTGATATGAACTGTGTAGTTAATGATGGTTTAAGTGATTTATCAAGGGAACAACTAAAGTATAAATCAGGAGAAGATATAGTTACTAAAGATATTGAAGAGCAGATGCAAAAGTAGCACTTGGAGAATTATTATGAATAAAGAAAAAATAAGTATAGTAATTCCAGTATACAATACAGAAAAGTATATTAAAGAATGCATAGAATCTATATTGAAAATAAAAAATGCAGATATAGAAATAATAGCAGTTAATGATGGCTCAACAGATAATAGTTTTAAGATACTATGTGAATTTGCTAATAAAGATAAAAGAGTAATAGCTATAAATAAGAAAAATTCAGGGGTTTCAGATACAAGAAATTTAGGGATAGAGAAAGCTTCCGGAAAGTGGATAGCCTTTGTAGATAGTGATGACATAATTGATTCAAAAGCTTTTGATGAACTTATACTTAAGGCTGATGAAAATAAAGATATGATATTTTTTACCTTTTCCTATATGAGTGAAGATGGAAAACCTAAAGAGAAAGTTGATTATATTAATAAGTCATGGGATAGTGCAGAAGGTTTTATACAAAATTTTGAGATTCTTGATTTTCAAATACAAAATGTATGGTGTAAGTTATACAAATCAGAAATAATTAAAAATAATAATATTAAGTTTGATATTAAGATTTCAGTAGCAGAAGATGGAGCTTTTAATATGGATTACTATAGGAATATTAATAGTATTCAATGCTTAAATTTTTCAGCCTATCTATATAGATTAAGACCAGGAAGCTTAATTCATAGTGTTAGTTTGCCATCAAAGGGCGAGGAGAGCTATAAACATTACTGTGATTTTATCAAATATATGTGTACAAGCTTTAAGGTTAATATAGAAGATTATAAAACCTTATCTTCATTCTTTATAAATATGGGTGCCATTAATAAGATTGCAGCAGTATCCATAGATAAAAATAGAAGCAATGAAGAGATAAAAGAAGTTTTAAATAATGAATACTTACAAAGGGCCATTAATGGAACTAAGCCTGTAGGAATCTATAAAAAGATAGTATATGGATTAATTAAGCGTAAGGCTTTACACAGGCTGAAGCTATTATTTAATATTAAATTTTCTTTGCTTTCTAACAAAAAAATATACAATTTTGTAAAAAATATAACTGGATAGTGGTAGTTAAAATGAGGGTATTAGTATGAAGATTTTAATGCTTGTAAATTGGAAAATAGAATATTGTAATGAAGCACCGTGCGATAAACAGCCACCAGATTATTATTTAAAGGATGGAAGCCCATATTGGTTTTTTAGATATTTTAAAGAAAGACCAGAAGTTGATGTTATAGATATAAGTTCTTTTAAATGGCTTGAAAACTTTGAGAAAAATAAACTTAGATTTTATGTTATTCAGTCATTGAAGGCAATTCCTAAATTAAATAAGTATGATTTGATTCTATCTCATGGAATGCAGTCTGGAGTAGTAGTTAGCTTATGGAGAAAATTCTTTAATATTAAAGCAAAACATATAGTTTTTGATATAGGTTCTTTTAATTCAGCAGCAGAAAGTGGAAAGGCATTAAAGCTTATGCAGTATGCTAGCAAATCTATAGATGGGATAATTTATCACACTAGTAGCCAGATAGAATATTATAAAAAATTCTTTCCTTGGATTGTAGATAAATCTAAGTTTATAAGGTTTGGAACTGATTTTGAGTTTTTTGATAATGATTTAGAAAACTTAAGACAGACAGATGAAGATTATATTATATGTGTTGGCTATTCAAAAAGAGACTGGGATACTTTAGTCTCAGCTTATAGAAATTTAAATACAAAAGTGAAAATGAAAATGATAGGACATAAGGATGAAAAGTACAATGATGTAGAGGGTTTAGAGCAGCTTAGTTTTATACCAATAAAAGAACTTATACAAGAAATAAATAATTCAAGATTTTGTGTACTTCCTTTAGAATCTTTTAACTATTCCTTTGGGCAAATGACATTAATGCAGCAAATGGCACTGGGCAAATGTGTTATTGCAGCAGATGTTCCAAGCCTACGTGATTACATAGAAGATGGGAAAACAGCTGTACTTTACCAAGCTAAAAATGTACAAGATCTTCAATTAAAGTTAGAAAAACTTATAGATAATGAAGATTTAGCAAAGGAAATAGGTAAACGAGGAAGAGAGTTTATTTTAGAAGAATGTAACGAAATAACTATGGCACTTGAAATAGAATCATTTTTAAAAGAAAGGAGCTGTTAATATGTCAAGGATACCAAAGTATATTCATTACTGCTGGTTTGGTGGAAAGCCAATTCCTGAAAAAGTACAGAAGTATATTGATACTTGGAAAAAATACATGCCAGACTATGAGATTATTAGATGGAGTGAAGAAAATTTTGACGTAATGAATATAAAGTACACTAAAGAGGCTTATGAAGCAAAAAAATATGCCTTTGTAAGCGATGTGGCTAGAATATATGCATTAGAGAAAATGGGTGGAATATATTTAGATGTTGATGTTGAAGTTATAAAACCCTTAGACTCTCTTTTTGGAGATTTTAATGCAGTATTAGGTTCAGAATGTGAAAGTGCTATTGGAACTGGATTTTTAGCTTTTGTTCCTGGACATAAGATATGCAAAGATATTTTAAAGTATTATGAAGAACAAAGCTTTTTAGATAAGCCTGAAATGTTCACAAATACACAGCTTCTAGCAGATTATATTAAAGATAATTATAATATATCACCACCTGAAGAAATAACTAAGTTTGATGATGATTTAATTATATATCCTCAAGAGTACTTTACTGCTTATAACGGTATTTTAGGAGTTAATGAGGTGACAGAAAACACAGTATGTATTCATCGTTTTATTGGGACATGGGTTGCTCCAAAGATGAAGTTTAAACAGAAAATAAAACAAACATTAAAAAAAATATGGAAGGGGTAACTTTTATGTATTCTTTAATTATACCTAGTGCAAAGATTGTATCTCAAGATTTACAAAAGCTTGGTAAACTTCCAGCTGCAATTTATCCTTTAAATAAGGGGATAGTGCTAGATTATATTTATGAGCTATATGGTGAAAAAGTATCTAATATGGTTATAGTTACAAAGGAAAAGGCTGATAAGGTTGAAGGTACAGTTTTAAAACTTCCTTATAAAGATATAATTCAAAATGAAAAACTTGATGAGTTAAAAGATGTGGGTTATACAGTTTTACAAGGATTAAAAGCAGATGAAAGCAGTAATTCAGTAATAATAAACTTTGCAGATACAATTGTAGAAGATGTTAGAGAAGAAATTGAAAAGGATAGCTTTTACTATGCAGAAGATGAGATATCAGAGAAGTGGACATATTTTGAAGAGGAAAATGGAGTAATAACTTCTATTAATGATAAAACCTTAAATAATAGTTCTAAGTCAGAAAGTGGAAAGCTTTTTGTAGGAACTTTTTGCATTGGTGATAAAGAAGCTTTTATAGGATGTTTAGAAGATGCTTCACATAATGAAAATAATATTGATTCATTTTATGCAGCTTTATCTGTTTACAGCAAAACTCATAAATTAAAAGCAGTAAAAGCTAATCAGTGGTATGACATAGGTCATAGTGATAAATATTATGATACTCAGCTTGAAGTTAAGGCACGTGAATTTAATCATATAGAGATAGATAAAAGTAGAGGCATTCTTAAAAAATATAGTGATAATGTAAGTAAGTTTTTAGGTGAGATAAAGTGGTATCTTAAACTTCCAGATGATATTGAATATGTAAGACCACGTATATTCTCTTACTCACTAAGCTATGAAAAACCTTATGTAGAAATGGAATTTTATTCATATCATACACTTCATGAATTATATCTTTATGGAGAATTAAGCAAATCTCAATGGAAATCGATATTTGAAAGAATAAAATTCATTATTACTGATTTTTCAAGATATAAACTTAAGGATGAGAATATTAAATCTGCACTAAAAAGCATGTATCTAGATAAATCTATTGAAAGACTAGAAAAGCTAAAAAAAGATGAAAGATTTATAAGATTTTTTAATGAAGACATTAAAGTAAATGGTGTAACTTATTATTCATTATCTGAAATAATAGAAATGCTTAAAGTAGAAATTCCAAAGAGATTATATAATTCAGAAGAGTTTCAAATTATTCATGGAGATTTATGTTTTGCTAATATCATGATTGATGAAAATCTAAACTTTATTAAAGTTATTGATCCAAGAGGGCAGTTTGGTAAATATGATATTTATGGAGATTTACGTTATGAACTAGCAAAGCTTTTCCATAGTATAGATGGTAAATATGATTATATTATTAAAGATCTTTTTGATATTAATCTAAATAAAGAGACTAATGAAATAATCTATGGAGTTCAAGATAAGGAAAGAGACTTTAATTTATTTAATGAATTAAAGGCATCTTTTAAAGATATTATAGATAAAAATTATGATGAAATTGAGCTTATTGAATCATTGTTATTCTTAAGTATGATTCCACTTCATGGAGAAAGCTATAATCATCAGCTTGCAATGCTTTCAACAGGAGTGCAGATATTAGATAGAATTATTGATATTAAAAAATAGGAGGGCTATTAAAATGAAAGAGTTTGAGGGATATGGATTTGTATTTGATATAGATGGAACTATATGTCCAATTAAGCGTAAGGATCAAGAATATAAGGATTTAGTGCCTTATAAAGAAATTGTTGAAAAGATGAGATATTATCACGATAGAGGAGCAAAAATTACTTTATTTACTTCTAGAAATATGAATTCTTACAATGGAAATATGGGACTTATTAATAAAAATACTGCACCAGTACTTAATGAATGGTTAAAGAAATGGGATATTCCATATGATGAAATTGTTTTTGGAAAACCATGGCCAGGACATAAAGGATTCTATGTTGATGATAGAACTATAAGACCAGATGAATTTTTAAATTGTAGTACAGATAAGCTAGATGAAATATGTACAAACAGTAGGTGTAAAGAAGAAATAAATGTATAGAGGTTAGTTAACTATGAAGATATGTATGATTGCTAATGGAGATGCAAGAGACAAAGCAACATGGTCAGGAACTGCCTGGAATCTATTTTCTAGATGGGAAAAGGAGCCTGGCGTTGAAATAGT
This sequence comes from Clostridium sp. DSM 8431, assembly GCF_900116755.1. Taxonomy (GTDB): domain Bacteria; phylum Bacillota; class Clostridia; order Clostridiales; family Clostridiaceae; genus Clostridium. The sequence goes on along the minus strand of NZ_FPBY01000071.1, from coordinate 7,487 downwards.
CACTGTTGATCTTAATAAACTCATCAGAGAAAAATTACATTATAAAATATACAATTTATACTGCAGGATAGTTGGAAAGCTTTGTTTAATAAAAAATTCTCCAAGAGATCCTTTTGTATATGAGATAGAATCAAAGATTGTATGTGAAGAACTAACTAAGATTAATGCAGATGTAAATATATTTATAGCAGAACATTGTTTAAATGAAAAATATCTTCCTATAAATAATTCAAAAAACTATTTATATGTTGATGCAACTTTAACACCTTTGTATAGGGCAGATGATACAAAGAAAGCTTTTGATGATTGGTTTTTAAAAAAGTATGAAGCAAATGAAAAGAAATGTTTTAAGTGTTTTGATAAGATATTTTCTATGAATGATTGGTGCAAAAAATCCATAACTGAATTATACGATATAGATGAAAATAAAATTTTAAATGTGGGTTTTGGAATCAATACATCATACTATGAAGGTACTAAAGATTATACAAATCATCATTTACTTATAGTTCTTAGGAAGGGTTCAGAACATATAAAAGGCTTTCCGCTTTTACTAAAAGGATTTAAATTATTTAAAAAAGAGTTTCCTGATGCAGTTCTTTCAGTAGTTGGTACTGATGGTCCAAAAGAGGATGGGGTAACTTATTATTATAATTATCCAAGAGAGAAAACTAAAGAGTTATTTAGAGAAGCATCTTTATATGTTATGCCTGCTATGAGAGAGCCCAATGGTATAACTTATTTAGAAGCTCTTGCAAATAAGACAATAACTGTGGGTCTTAATCGCTTTGCCTTTCCAGAATTTTGCGGGTTTGGGAAATATGGTTTTGCCCTTAAAGAAAATACTCCAGAAGCTTTATGTGATGTACTAAAAACAGCTTTTAGCAGTCCTGAAAGGTTAGAAGAAATGGGACTTTATGGGCAGAAATTTGTTAAAGATAAATATTCATGGAATCAGGTAGCTAAAACCATGATGTGTGAATTTGAGAAGTGAGGAATTATGAAAATTACAATTAGGGTCTATGATTCAAAAATTGCTATATTAGTTCTTTTTGTTCTTCTTTCAGAGAATGGAATGTATTTAATTGATATTTCAAAATTTAATATTGCAGGTGCGCTTAATTACAATGACTTGTGGGCATATACACTTGCACTATATGAAATATATTATATTGCAAAAATGAAGATGAAGGGAAAGTACACATTTTTATTTGAAATGTTAGGAATAGTTGCCAGCTGTATAATAGCTTCATTTCAAGGTGCTTATAATATGGGGCAGTCAGTTGGTATGGGAATCAGACCTCAACGATTTTTCATTATAGGTATGATGTTATATTTTTTAGTTAGAAAAGAGCTGGCAAATAGGAAAATGACTGCATTTAACTTATTAGATATGCTAATTACAATGGGTATATTTGAAGGATTTCTTTGCACAATGCAATATTTTTTAAGTGGTAAGATAGAATTTCTTCATGCAAGCTCTAATATGCGTTATGGAAGTATAAGATTATATTTTGATAGTGGTCTTATGATGTTTACTGCAATTGCAGGATGGTGTGCTTATTTAAGAAAAGGAGGCAAAAGATATCTTGTTGCAGTAGGCTTTGGGTTAATATATGAGTTTTTGATATCCAAGGGAAGACTAGAGAATTTATGTGTATTATGCGCACTTTTTGTAGCTTTCTTTTTATTAAGAAAAAATGCTTTTAAAAAGTCTATGGTAACTATATCTCTAGTTATAGCAGTAGTATTTCTAATGAATACAAGCTATTCAAAGGTTCTTATTAATGCTGTTAAAAGTTCAATGGGGAGCCAGGTTGAAGATGATTCAGGAGACTCAGAAGATACTATGAGTATTCGTAAGGAGGGGCGTGAACATTACGCCAATCAGTCAAGTAAGTCTTTAAGTAATACTATACTTGGATGTGGATACCCTAATACCTTAAGTGAGCGATCTTGTGAATATGCTAGAACAGATACCTATGCTCTTGTTGATAATGGAATATATGCATATAAATTTATTTATGGCTGGGTAGGAGTGGGCGTTGTAGTTCTGGTGGCACTAAGAGCAATATTTGAGTCACTTGTTATATATGTAAAGAAAGGTGGGCTCTTTCCCATAAGTTATATTGTATTTCTGGTACCTATAGCATACAATATTATCTTTTGGTGGTGGAAGCCAGACTCAACTTTATTGCTTAGTATATATTTAGCCATTGTTGATCATTACTATAGTGATAAGTTAGCAGAAGATGAATTTGTTATATAAAATTATGTTTTTGGGGGGATATAGATGAAAGGTAAGTCTATTGGAATGAATGCTTTACTTAATGTATTTAAACAATGTAGTAACATAATATTTCCATTAATAACTTTTCCTTATGTATCAAGAATTTTAGGAAGTGAAAGTCTTGGAAAATATAATTTTGCTTATTCAATTATAGGTTACTTAGCTCTTGTGGCTGCTTTAGGAATTCCAACTTATGCTGTAAGAGAGGGAGCTAAAGTAAGGGATGATAAAGAGAAGCTAAGTAAATTTGCATGTCAGATTTTTACCTTAAATATTATTATTACAGTTATAGCTTTCATTTTATTTGCAGTAGCAATTTTACTTTTTGATAAATTACAGGAATATACAAGCTTAATAGTTATTTTAAGTACTACAGTATTATTTACAACCTTAGGAGTAGACTGGATTAATACTATTTATGAAGATTATGTTTTTATAGTAGTAAGAGATGTTATATTCAAATTTATAGCCTTAGTTTTAATGTTTGTTTTAGTAAGGTCAACTAAGGATTATATTATTTATGCAGCTATAACATCAATTGCAGAATCAGCAAAAGGATTATTGAATTTCTTTTATATAAGGAAATATGTAAGGCTACATATTGTGAAAGATGTTGAGTTTAAGAAACATATAGTGCCAATATTGATTTTATTTTGCAATGCACTTGCCATAACTATTTATGTTAATTCTGATATTACTTTAGTTGGAATTTTTAAAGGAGACACAGAAGTTGGTATCTATAGTACATCAACTAAGGTTTATAGCATTTGTAAAAGTGTTCTTAATGCCATAGTTATTGTGTTTATTCCAAGAATGTCTTATTTAATTTCTAAAAATACAAAAGAAGAGTATGACAGTATGTTAAATAAGATGTTAAATACTTTAGTAGTAATTATACTACCAGCCGTTATAGGAATTAACATGCTTAGTACTGAGATAATAACTATTCTTGGGGGAAAAGAATATATGTCTGGAAGTATGTCTTTAAAAATTCTAAGTATCTCAATAATCTTTGCTATAATAACGAGTTTCTATTCAAATAGTATTTTAATCCCTAATAGAAAAGATAAAGAATATTTTTTAGCAACCTTAGAAGCTGCAGTAATTAATTTGGTTTTAAACTTTATTTTTATACCTACACTTGGAATAAATGGTGCAGCTATAACTACACTTATTGCAGAAGTAGTGGTTATGATTCAAGTTATGAGATATTCTAAGGAGCTTCATGGAAAAATTAATATTAAAAAATCTATAAGTACAAGTATTGTAGGGTGCTTTGCCATAGCATTAGTATGTACAATTACAAAAATGATTTTTAGCAATATATATTTTTATTTTGTTTTAAGCATGATAGTATCTGGAATAGTTTATATACTAATACAAATTGTATTGAAAAATGAAGTTATTATGGATGCTTTAAACTTAGTATTATCAAAAGTGGGAGTTTATAAAAATGATCAATTTAAAAAAATTAGTTAGTTTGTTCTTTCAAATTATAATTAGTGGAGCTAAAAGCCCAGATAGTAAGAGATATTTTTTAAAGTATATGTGTGTTGCTTTAGAAAAGAGTACTAATGAGTATATTTCTTATAATTGTAGACCTAAAATAGCAGATTATGTAATTAATAAAAAAATTGAAAAAAAGTCAGATAAAAAATGTGCAATAATTATGCAGGGGCCTATTCTTAAGGAAGATAATTTTACAATTGAAGCAGCTAAGTTTTATAAAAAAATGTACCCTGAAGAGTGCATTATAGTTTCAACTTGGGAAGATACTGAGGAAGACATAGTGAAGAAATTAAAGGAACTAGATATAGAAGTAGTTTTAAATAAAGCACCAGAGACTACAGGCCTTGGAAACGTAAATTATCAAGTACTTTCAGCTAGAGGTGGTCTTAAGAGGGCAAGAGAACTAAAGTGTGATTATGTTTTAAAAACACGTACAGATCAAAGAATTTCTATGCCTAATTTTCTAAGTTACTTTTTAGGACTTTTAGATACTTATCCTTTAGAGAGAAAAAGTGAAAAGATAGAAAATCGTTTGATTATTACATCAGGAATAATTGGAGCAAATATGTTTATTCCTTATATGTTATCTGATTTTTTATTTTTTGGAACAATTAATGATGTAGACAAGGTTTTTGATTTAGAACAAGACCCATTAGATACAAATAGAAGTGAAAGAGAAGAATTAACTAATAAGTTATTTGATAATGCGTCTATAGAAGACTTTTATGAAAAGACAGCTCCTGAATCTAGAATTATAAAAACATACATTGATAAATATACAGATATAGATGCAGATGGCTCTCTTAAGTCTTATTGGGATTTTATAAGGGATTATACAGTTATCTTAAGTATAAGAGATATGGATCTATATTGGCGTAGATATAATATTTACGAAGAAAGTGAAATTACAAAAATATATGCAAGAGATGATGATGAAAGTAAAAACTATAGGTATATATGGACTTTTGCAAATTGGAGTATGTTATATTCAGGAAGATTTATTTATAATCCAGAACTTGAATTATATAAAAATCAAATTATGAGAAGATAAGGATTGGGGATTGAAAGATGGAGAAAGAGTTAACAGTTATAATTACAATGGCAGGGCTTGGCTCAAGATTTAGAAAAGCAGGATACAATGTTCCTAAATATATGATAGAAGCCAAGGGAAAAACTTTATTTGAATGGTCAATGGACAGTCTTGAAGATTATAAAGAACATGCAGATAAATATATCTTTATAGTCCGCAGAGAAGATGATTCTGAAGGCTTTATTAAAGATAAGTGCAAGGAAAGAGGAATTAATAATGTTCAGGTAGTACAAATTGACTATTTAACAGATGGACAAGCAACTACTGCAATGCTTGGAATTCCTTATTGTGATGAGGATAAGGCGATTATGATTTATAACATTGATACTTATGTTGAGCCTTATGAAATGAAGTATGCTGATATTAGGGGAGAAGGTCATATACCATGTTTTCATGCTGAAGGAGATCATTGGAGTTTTGTAAGCTTAGATGATAATGGTAAGGCAGAAGAGGTAAGAGAAAAAGAAAGAATTTCTGACAACTGTACACTTGGGGCTTATTATTTTTCATCAGCAAAACTTTATAAAGATCTTTATAATGAATACTATAAAGATGATAGTAAATTAGAAAAAGGTGAAAAGTATATAGCACCTCTTTATAATTTCATGATTTCAAAAGGTTTTGAAGTTACTATAAGCGATATAAATCCATCTAAGGTTCATGTTCTTGGAACACCTGAAGAGTTAAAAGAATTTCTAAATGAAAATTAAAATGTTAAAGAAAAAAGGAACTGTAAATAAAAAGTATAAGCAGTTCCTTTATTAGTTTATAAAAATAAAAAATATTGAACAAATTTTGTGGTATAATAATATGACGTATGTAAGGATATATTTTAGAGGAGGAATTTATTTTGTCTGATTATATAAATGAAATAAAAAAGAGAAGAACTTTTGCTATCATTTCTCACCCTGATGCTGGTAAAACAACATTAACAGAAAAGTTCTTACTATATGGAGGAGCTATAAGACTTGCAGGATCAGTTAAAGCAAGAAAAGCTTCAAAACATGCTGTATCTGACTGGATGGAAATAGAAAAGCAAAGAGGTATTTCTGTAACATCCTCAGTAATGCAATTTAATTATGGTGGTCACTGTATTAATATTCTTGATACACCAGGACACCAGGATTTCTCGGAAGATACATATAGAACACTTATGGCAGCTGACTCAGCAGTAATGGTTGTAGATGCAGCTAAAGGTGTGGAAGATCAAACAAGAAAGCTATTTCAAGTTTGTGCTTTAAGAGAAATTCCTATATTCACATTTATAAATAAGATGGATAGAGAAGCAAGAGATCCATTTGAATTATTAGAAGATATAGAAAGTGAACTTGGAATAAAGACTTATCCAATGAACTGGCCAATTGGATCAGGTAAGGATTTTAAAGGTATTTATGAAAGAGATAATAAGAGAATAATAGCATTCGATGGTGGAAATCACGGACAAAGCGAAGTAGAAGCTATCGAAGGTGATGTTAATGATGAAAAGTTCAGAGAAATCTTAGGAGCAGACTTACATGATAAGTTAATGGAAGATATCGAACTTTTAGATTATGCTGGTGATGAATTTGATATAGAAAAAGTAAGATCTGGTGAACTTACTCCAGTATTCTTTGGTTCAGCTTTAACAAACTTTGGTGTTGAACCATTCCTTGAACATTTCTTAGAGATGACAACTTCACCTTTAGCTAGAAATTCAAGTATTGGAGAAATAGATCCATTTGATAAAAACTTCTCGGCATTCGTATTTAAGATTCAAGCAAATATGAACAAGGCTCATAGAGATAGAATTGCTTTCATGAGAATTGTTTCAGGTAAGTTTGAAAAAGGAATGGAAGTTATGCATATGCAGGGAGGAAAGAAGATTAAACTTGCTCAACCTCAACAATTCATGGCTCAAGATAGAGAAATAGTAGAAGAAGCTTATGCAGGAGATATTATCGGGGTATTTGATCCAGGTATATTCTCAATAGGTGATACTTTATGTGCACCATCAAAGAAGTTTAAATTTGAAGGTATTCCAGCTTTCGCACCAGAACATTTTGCTAGAGTAAGACCAGTAGATACAATGAAGAGAAAACAATTCGTTAAAGGTATTACTCAAATTGCACAAGAAGGTGCAATTCAAGTATTTAAAGAACTTCACATTGGTATGGAAGAAATAATCGTAGGGGTTGTTGGTGTTCTTCAATTTGAAGTTTTAGAATACAGATTAAAGAGTGAATACAATGTTGATATAAAGATGGAAAGACTTCCATACAGATTTGTTAGATGGATTGAAAATGATGATATAGATCCAGATAAGTTAAATCTTACATCAGATACTAAGAAGGTTAAAGACCTTAAAGATAGAAACCTTCTTATATTCCAAAATGACTGGGGAATCAACTGGGCATTAGAACATAATAAAGGAATTGTATTATCTGGTGTTGGAAAAACAGAATAATTAAATTTTGTATTTTTATATTTTTAGAGAGAATTCGAAAATGAATTCTCTCTATTTTTGGTGCGCCCAGCATGGGCGTGCACTCAATGTCGTCAACTTAAGAATAAAATAAAAAATATAAAAAAAAGCTTGACAATAGAGAAAAAATTTGCAGC
>NZ_FPBY01000097.1 GCF_900116755.1 Clostridium sp. DSM 8431 | reverse complement strand
TAAAATAGTTATCCGAATACAAATCAATCACTTCCGAGTATCATTTGTTTAGATACTTGCCTATTTTTATCACTTTTATTCACAATACAGCCATATAAAAAGGGAGGATTCAATTATTTGAATCCTCCTTTTACTTGTCTATTTAACAACTATGTTAACTAGTCTTCCTTTAATAACGATAACTTTAACTACAGTCTTACCTTCAGTAGCTGCTTTAATATTATCATCATTTAATGCAGCTTCTTTAATAGCTTCTTCGTCAAGTCCTGATGGTATGTTAATTCTATTTTTTATCTTACCATTAACTTGGATAGCTATTTCAACTTCATCTTTAACTAAAGCTTTTGCATCAAATTCAGGCCATTTTGCATTAAATACTGATGTATTATGACCTAATAAACTCCATTGTTCTTCTGAGAAGTGAGGAGCAAATGGTGCAAGAAGTTTAATAAAATCTTCACATGTTTCTTTTAAGAAATCAAGGTTTAAGTTATCTCCTTGAATATACTTAGAAAGAGCATTTACAAATTCCATCATTCTAGCAATAGCAGTATTGAATTGCATCTTATCAGCATCATCAGTTACACCCTTAATAGCTGTATGTCTCCAGAAGTTTAATTCTTTTTCTTCCTTATCTATAGTAGACTTTCCGTTACCTGCTTTAATCTTTTCATTAGCAGTTTCCATAGTTCTTTCTATTCTGTCTATGAATCTTGCAACAGATTTAACTCCGTCATCACTCCAAGCTCCACCTTCTGTGTAAGCAAAACCAAACATTAAGTAAACTCTAAATACATCTGAACCATATTCTGCGATGATATCATCTGGTGCAATAGTATTTCCTTTTGATTTACTCATCTTTTGTCCGTCTGGTCCTAAGATAAGTCCTTGGTGAGTAAGAGAAGTAAATGGTTCATCAAATTTTAAGTACCCCATATCTCTTAAAGCTTTAGTTATAAATCTTGCATAAAGAAGATGCATACAAGCATGTTCAGGGCCACCAACATATTTATCTACTGGTAACATCTTATTGATTATTTCAGGATCAAATGCTTTTTCCTTGTTCTTGTTATCAGGATATCTTAAGTAATACCATGATGAACATACGAATGTATCAAGAGTATCACATTCTCTCTTAGCTGGCTTACCACAGCAAGGACAAGTTGTATTTACAAATTCATCACATTTAGCAAGAGGTGATTTTCCATCTGGTGTAAATTCAACATTGTAAGGTAATTCAACTGGAAGATTTTTTTCAGGTACAGGAACAACACCACAATCATCACAGTAGATAACTGGAATTGGAGCACCCCAATATCTTTGTCTTGAAACTAACCAGTCTCTTAATCTGTAGTTTACTTTCTTGCTTCCTAAGTTTTGTTCAGCTAGCTTTTCAACTATCTTTTCCTTAGCTTCAGCAGTTGTTAATCCATCAAATTCTCCAGAATTAACAAGTACTCCGTGTTCACAGTAAGGAAGTTCAACTTCTTCACCTTTCTTGTTAGTTATAACTCTTTCTATTGGTAAGTTAAACTTAGTTGCAAAAGCAAAGTCTCTTTCATCATGAGCTGGAACAGCCATAACAGCACCAGTACCATATGATGCAAGTACGTAATCAGAAACCCATATTGGAACTTCACGACCATTTATAGGGTTAATAGCGTAAGAACCAGTAAATACTCCTGTCTTTTCCTTAGAAATTGATTGTCTTTCTATTTCAGATTGTTTAGCTGCTGCTTCCTTATATTCTTCAATGGCTTGCTTGTTATCAGCAGTAGTTAAGGTATCAACTAATTTGTTTTCTGGAGCTAAAACAACATATGTAACACCGTTTAAAGTATCAACTCTTGTTGTAAATACATCAAAGCTTAAATCTGAATCTTTAACCTTAAATGTAACTTGACTACCAGTAGATCTACCAATCCAGTGTTTTTGCATGGCAACTGTTTTTTCTGGCCAATCTAAAGTATCTAATTTATCTAATAATTCATCAGCATAATCAGTTATTTTAAAGAACCATTGAGTAAGTTCTTTCTTAGTAACTTCAGTTCCACATCTTTCACATTCGCCTTCAACAACTTGTTCGTTAGCAAGAACTGTATTACATGATGGACACCAGTTTACAGGAGCTTTTTTTCTGTAAGCTAATCCTTGTTTGTATAGTTGTAAGAATAACCATTGAGTCCATTTGTAGTATTCTGGATCGCAAGTAATAACTTCATGATCCCAGTTAAACATAGCACCCATAGATTTTAATTGCTTTTCCATTGTAGCTATGTTTTTGTAAGTAGAGTCTTTTGGATGGATACCAGTTTTTATTGCATAGTTTTCTGCTGGAAGTCCAAAAGCATCAAATCCCATAGGTTGGAATACATTATATCCTTGCATTCTCTTAAGTCTAGCCCATGAATCTACTGGAGCATAGTTAAACCAGTGACCTGCATGAAGTTGAGCTCCTGATGGATATGAGAACATTTCAAGAGTATAAAGTTTTTTTTCTAAGTTAGTTGGGTCAAATTTGTAAATATCATTTTTTTCCCAGATTTTTTGCCACTTCTTATCGATAGAAGTTCCGTAATTTCCCATAGTTAATCCTCCTAAAAAAAATATTGTAAATAATAAAAAAACCTTTCATCTCTAAAATCAAGAGACGAAAGGTGAATTATTCCGTGGTACCACTCTTATTAGGATAAAATAATATTATCCTCACTCAAAACTTTAACGGGTATACCCGTATCTGCTTTTAACAGATAAGCTCATAGACAAGTTCCTATAATTTTAACATCATCTTACACCAGCCGATGACTCTCTAAAGATAAAGGTTTATAGTACTACTTCTAATCTAAGCCAATATATAATTATTTAACAATATAAGTAATTATATAAGTTTAGATAATTAAAGTCAACAACTAAGCTCTATCCTGAAGTTTTTTATAAGTATAGAATGGAACTCCTACAAGCATTAATATAAATACCCACATAGCAGCCTTAGAACCTGAACCATAAATTATATAAACTGCATATATAAATGCTAGTAATGAAAGTATACTATGTTTTAAGAAGTTGGCTAATGTTAATTTTTCTCCTTGTTTATATGTAAGAATTATTTCTGCACAAGCACTAAATGCATAAGCAGGAATAAATGATAGTGTTGCTAAGTTTGTCATAAAGTTAAATGCTTCAGTTAAGCTAGAAACATAATTAAGTATTAATAGTAAGTTTGTACATACACTTGAAATTATTAAAGCAGTAATAGGTGTTTTAAAGTTTGGATGAACCTTTGCAAAGAAAGAAGGAAATAATCCATCTTCTCCAGCAGCATAAGCAGCTCTTGCAGTAGTTAATATCCATCCACTTGTAGCACCAGCTGCAGAAATAATTATTCCAAGAGAAATAAAGCTTCCACCCCATGAACCAGATGTTATGTTATTTATAATATCTGCTAAAGGTGCATCAGATAAAGCTAATTGACCTTGAGACATACCACCCATAGAAAGAACAGATAAAATTATATATATAACTGCAGCTAAACCTGTTCCAATAAGTGTACTTCTTTTTATATTCTTTTCTGGATTTTTAATTTCTCCAGCTGAAATTGAAGCACCTTCAAGTCCTATAAAAGACCAAAGTGTTACAGCAATAGCACTTGGAAGAGTATTAAAATTACTAACTTCTGGTGCTGAATAAGTATGTAAGTATTCAGGATTAAAGCCATATAGAGCTATTCCAGCAAATACTAAAATAACAGAAAGCTTTAAGGCTGTTGTTATCTGACCAATAAATCCTGCTTTTTTTACACCTAATATATTTATAATTGTAACTATCCATAAAAATATAGAAGCTACTATAAAAGACAAAGTATTGTTAATAGTAAGTATTGGGAAGAAGTAGGTTAAATATCTCATAATTGCTGTTACTATTGCAGCATTACCAATCCATGAACCTATCCAAAATGTCCAAGCAACTAAAAAACCAGTAAATTCGCCAAAAGCTTTTTTAGTATAAACAATGGGACCTCCTGTTTCAGGATATTTAGTACCAAGATTTGCAAAGCTTAAAGCTAAAAGAAGTGAACCTAGTCCTGTAATTACCCATGCAATTATTGTTGTAATTGGATTTGATACTTGTGCAAGGGATTGAGGAGCTGTAAAAATTCCAGATCCAATCATATTTCCAACAACAATAGCAGTTGCTGCAGAAAGACTAAGTTCACGTTTTAAATTATTATTAGTTTCTTTCATTAAATTTTCTCCTTAGTTTAAATTTATAGTTAAATTATAAAGTTATAATAATGTATATTCAATTTTTTAACGAAAAAAAAGTGTTTTTTTAATTTTACATATTTTATTCTAATTAATTTAATAAAGGAATATACATTTCATGAATAAATAGTTAAAAAAGAAGAAATACAAAATATTAAAAAAAAATACTTTACAACTAATAATTATTATTATATAATAAATTCAACGAAAGAAAAAATGATTAAAAATTATTAAATATAAATTTAGGCGTAAAAAAATGGAGGGTTTTAGTTATGAAAAAGTTTGTTTGTACAGTATGTGGATATGTATATGAAGGAGAAGTAGCACCAGAAAAATGTCCAGTTTGTGGAGCTCCATCAGATAAATTTGTAGAACAAAAAGAAGGAGAAAGAGCTTGGGCTTGTGAACATGTAGTAGGAGTTGCTAAAGGATCAAGAGAAGATATAATGGAAGATTTAAGAGCTAACTTTGAAGCAGAATGTCACGAAGTTGGAATGTACTTAGCAATGGCTAGAGTTGCTCATAGAGAAGGATATCCAGAAATAGGATTATATTGGGAAAAGGCTGCATTTGAAGAAGCTGAACATGCTGCAAAATTCGCAGAGTTATTAGGAGAAGTTGTTACTGATTCAACTAAGAAGAACCTAGAAATGAGAGTAGAAGCTGAAAATGGAGCTACTGAAGGTAAGTTTGATTTAGCTAAGAGAGCTAAAGAATTAAACTTAGATGCTATACATGACACTGTTCATGAAATGGCTAAAGATGAAGCTAGACACGGAAGAGCTTTCGAAGGTCTTTTAAACAGATATTTCGGTAAATAGTATATAATATAGTTAATATAAAGTACCATCTTGAGTGGAAACACTGCAAGGTGGTACTTTTTTGCATGATTACAACTTTTAAAAAGATATATTTGTGATTAATAGTGTTAGAATTTTAATTATATATAAAAATATTAATTAGAAATGATATAATATGTATACATATAGTTTTTACACAAGGACGGAGGGAAATACTATTGATAGACATATTACTACTCATAGGTGTAATTATATTAATCACTAATATTATTTTTTCACTATCATTAATTTTTATAGAAAGAAAAGCTCCTGCAATAACATGGGCTTGGATTATGGTAATGATGATTCTTCCAGGTATAGGATTTATTATATATCTTTTATTAGGCCAAAACTTAAGTAGAGAAAAATTATTTAAAGATAAAATAAGAAATGATGCAGAGAAAAGAAAGGAACTTTCAAATAGTTTTTTTAGAACCCAGAAAGGACAGCATACTCCAGAAGAATATTGGGATCTTATTAGAATGAATTATAATCATTCAGATGCTAAATATACAGTTGGAAATTCAATTAATATTTATTATGATGGGCGTGATAAATTTGAGCAGCTTATTTATGATTTAGAGCGTGCAGAAAAGTTTATACACATTCAGTATTATATATTTAAAAGAGATATATTAGGTAAAAAAATAATAAGTATATTAGAAAAGAAAGCGGTAGAAGGAGTAGAGGTAAGATTTTTAGTAGATAGTATGGGGTCTTATACTATCACAAAAAAATTAATGAAGAAATTTACTGATAATGGTGGGAAGTTTGAAATATTCTTTCCAGGAATACTTCCACATATTAATACTCGTATAAATTATAGAAATCATAGAAAAATGGTTATTATAGATGGGAAGTATGGCTATACAGGTGGATTTAATGTTGGGAAAGAATACGTTAATTTAGATAAAAAAATTGGATATTGGAGAGATACCCATATCAGAATACAGGGGGAAGCAGTAAATGATTTAACAGAAAGATTTCTTTTAGATTGGTGCTATGCTTCAGGTGAAGAAATTGAAGATTTCAGCAAATACTATCCTGAAAAAATATATGAAGATGGTGACATTGGAATTCAAATAGTTACAAGTGGTCCTGACCATGATGAAGAATATATAAAGCATGCATATTTAAAGATGATAAATAATGCAAAGAAAACTTTATATTTAGAAACTCCTTATTTTGTACCAGATTATCCCATCCTTGAAGCTTTAAAGTTATCAGCTTTATCTGGAGTAGATGTTAGAATAGTTATTCCAGGAAAACCAGATCATGTTTTTATGAAGTGGGCAGCAAGTTCATATATAGGAGAACTTCTTAATGCAGGAGTTAAGGTGTATGCTTATAAAAAGGGATTTATACACGCTAAAACTATAGTAGCAGATACAGAAGTAGCCACAATTGGGACGGCTAATATGGATATAAGAAGTTTTCAACTTAATTTTGAAGTTAATGCTTTTGTATATGATGAAGAAGTGGCTAGAAGTTTAGAAAAGCAATTTTTTATAGATGTGAGATATTCAGATGAGATAACAAAAGAGAAATATAATAATAGAAGTAGAAGTCTTAAAATAAAAGAATCACTTATGAGATTAGTTTCTCCAATTTTATAAAATTATTAGATTACTTTCTCTAATTTTATAAAGTTATTAGATTATTTCCTCTAATATTATAAAAATATCATAAATATATTGACAGGGTTAGCCAATTTGGTATAATAGAAAAAAAAGGAAGTTAAGCTCGGAGGAAATCAAATGAAAGGGATTATTAAACTTACAGCAGCAAAATTCTATAACTTTTTTTATTTTATGTTCTGGAGTTATTTGTTTTGCAAAAAAGTAAATAATTCATTTCTAATGAGTGTATAATATATTATAAATAAAAGGACATTAAATTAGCTAAAAATGATTATTAGGAGAACTCATTAGGAGTTCTCTTTTTTAATATATAAAGAAAAATACTATAATTTAGGGGGCAAAATATGATAGTAATTTTAAAACAAGGAACAAGTCAAAAAGACATTACTAATTTAACTGAAGCTATTGAGAAAAAAGGGGTGCAAGTTAACCCTGTTGTAGGAAAAAACCTTATAATATTGGGGCTTATAGGTGATACAAGTAAGATTGATCATACTCAAATTGAAGCTAATAGAAATGTAGAGAGAGTAATGCATGTTGCAGAGCCATTTAAGAAAGCAAATAAAATGTTTCATCCAGAACCATCGATAATTGATGTAAATGGAGTTAAAATAGGAGGAAAGAAGTTAGCTATGATAGCTGGTCCATGTTCAGTAGAAAATGAAGATCAGATAGTATCTATAGCAGAAAATGTGAAGAAGGCAGGAGCAAATTTTTTAAGAGGAGGAGCTTTTAAGCCAAGAACTTCACCATATTCTTTCCAAGGCTTAAAATATGAAGGATTAGAATTACTAAAAACAGCAAGAGAAAAAACAGGTCTTCCAATTGTAACTGAACTTATGTCTCCATATGATATAGAAAAATTTGTTGAAGATATAGACGTAATTCAAGTTGGTGCTAGAAATATGCAAAACTTTGAACTATTAAAGGAACTTGGAAAGATAGACAAACCAATTTTGTTAAAGAGAGGATTATCTGCAACAATAGAAGAATGGTTAATGTCTGCTGAATACATAATGGCAGGTGGTAATGAGAATATTATTCTTTGTGAGAGAGGAATAAGAACATTTGAAACTTATACAAGAAACACTCTTGATTTAAGTGCTATTCCTGCAATTAAGAAATTAAGCCATTTACCAGTAGTAGTAGATCCAAGCCATGCAGCAGGAAAGTGGTGGATGGTTGATCCCCTATCAAAAGCAGCAGTAGCTATAGGAGCAGATGGATTAATTATTGAAGTTCATAATGACCCAGCTAATGCGTTATGTGATGGACAACAATCTATAAAACCAGATGTCTATGAAGAATTATTAAATGAATTAAGGTTAGTAGCTAAAGCAGTTGGAAGAGAAATTTAGAGTTAAAGGATGAGTGAAAGTGGGAAGAAACTTATATGTTGATTTAGGTGAAAACAGCTACAATATATCAATTGAAAAAGGAATATTGTCAAGATTAGGTGAAGAGATAAAGAAAATCTATAATGGAGAAAAAATTTTCATAATAACAGATGAAAATGTTAATAAATATTATGGAGAAAAGGTAGAAAAATCACTAAAGGATGCCGGATACTTAACAAAAAAATTAGTATTAAAAGCAGGAGAAGAAACAAAATCATTTAATACTCTTCCTAAAATTTATAATGAATTATTAGATTTTAAACTTACAAGAAAAGAACTTATTATAACTTTAGGTGGAGGAGTTATAGGAGATTTAGGAGGTTTTGCAGCTTCTTCATTCTTAAGAGGAGTACCATTTATTCAGGTTCCTACTTCTCTTTTAGCACAGGTAGATAGTTCTGTAGGAGGAAAGGTAGCAGTTGACCTTCCAAAGGGTAAGAACTTAGTTGGAAGCTTCTATCAACCCAAAGCAGTAATTATAGATCCAGAGGTATTAAATACACTTCCAGATAAATTCTATAGAGATGGAATGGGTGAAGTTATTAAATATGGATGTATAAAAGATAAAGAGTTATTTAATAAGCTTAGCTCAATAAAAAGTAGAGAAGAGCTTATGGATCACATTGAAGATGTTATTTATACATGTTGTGACATTAAGAGAGATGTTGTTGAAAAGGATGAAAAAGATTTAGGAGAAAGAATGCTTCTAAACTTTGGACACACTTTAGCACATGCAATAGAAACTTTCTATAATTTTAAAGGATATAGTCATGGAGAAGCTGTTTCTATAGGTATGTACAATATTACATTAAAGAGTGAAGAACTTGGACTTACAGAAAAGGGAACAGCAGAAAAGATAAAGGATATACTTATAAACTATGGACTTCCTTATGAAATGAAAATCCATGATAATGAAGCAATAGTAAATACTATAGCCTTAGATAAGAAGAATTTAGGGTCTGTATTAAAGGTAATACTTCTTAATTCAATAGGAGATAGCATTATATATAGTACAAAACCAGATTTTTTTAAGGCGGTGAAGTAAATGACTTATTTAAAGATTAATCCAGGAAAATTAAAGGGAAATGTAAAAATACCACCATCAAAGAGTATGGCTCATAGAGCAGTAATATGTGCTGCTTTAAGTGATGGAATTAGTAAAATTAGTAACGTTGAGTTTTCAGATGATATTATAGCAACAATTAATGCAATGAGAGCCCTTGGAGCTGTTATTAATGAGACTGAAGATGAACATTTAGAAGTTAGAGGAATTAACTATAATAATGTTATTCCAACAAGAGATTTTAAAAGAGTTGTTGATTGTAATGAATCAGGATCAACATTAAGATTTCTTATTCCTATATCACTAGCTTTTGAAGGTGTTACAAGATTTATTGGAAGAGGAAACCTTGGAAAAAGGCCATTAGATACTTTTTATAATATATTTGATAAGCAAGGTATAGACTATACATTTAAAGAAGGTGAACTTGACCTTATTGTTTCAGGTTTATTAAAGGCAGATACTTTTGAAGTTAGAGGGGATATAAGTTCTCAATTTATAACAGGACTTTTATTTACATTACCTTTATTGGATGGAGATTCAAAAATAGTTATAACAACAGAACTTCAATCAAAGGGATATTTAGATTTAACACTTTCAGCTATGAAAGATTTTGGAGTTGAAGTTATTAATAATAATTATAAAGAATTTATAATTAAAGGTAATCAAAAATATAAAGCAAGAGAATACAGAGTAGAAGGAGATTACTCTCAAGGTGCATTTTTCTTAGTGGCAGATGCTTTGGGTTCCCAGGTTGAGATTTTAGATCTTAAAGAAGATTCTCTTCAAGGAGACAGAGCTGTAATTGATGTATTATCTAAAATGGGAGTAAATATAGAGACTAATGAAGGTTTAGTAAGTGGAAAAGCAGATAAAAGACTTAATTCTTTAGTTATAGATGGTTCTCAGTTCCCTGATATTATACCAATACTAGCTTTAGCTGCATCTTTAGCTGAAGGAAGAACGGAAATAGTTAATGCAGAGAGATTAAGAATAAAGGAATGTGATAGATTAAATGCTGTTACATTAGAACTAAATAAGCTTGGCGCTAAAATTACAGAAAAACAGGATGGATTAATTATTGAAGGCGTAGAAAAGCTTAAAGGCGGAGTAGAAGTATGGAGTCATAAAGATCACAGAATAGCAATGACTTTAGCTATAGCATCAACAATGTGTGATGAACCTATAATTTTAAAGGATTATGAATGTGTATCTAAATCATATCCAAACTTTTTTGATGATTTTAAATTAGTAGGAGGAACTTTTGATGAGTGGAGCTTGGGGAAATAATTTAAAGATATCTATATTTGGTGAATCTCATGGAGGTGCCATTGGAGTTAATATTGATGGACTTCCAGCAGGAGTAGAGCTTAATTTAGAAGAAATAGATAAAGAAATGAAGAGAAGAGCTCCGGGAAGAAATAATTTATCAACTGCACGAAAAGAAAGTGATATACCGGAAATAGTAAGTGGATTTTTTGAAGGAAAAACTACAGGTACCCCACTTTGTGCAATTATAAGAAACGGAGATACAAGATCTAAAGATTACGGAAAACTTAAAGATTTAATGAGACCAGGTCATGCAGATTATACAGGTAAGATTAGATATGGTGGTTTTAATGATTACAGAGGGGGCGGACATTTCTCAGGAAGAATAACAGCACCTCTTGTATTTGCAGGAGCAGTATGTAAGCAGGTTTTAGCTTTAAAAGGAATAGAAATAGGTGCACATATTAAGAGCATTAAGGGAGATGAAGATAGAAGCTTTAATGCTGTTAATATAGCAAAGGAAAGCTTAAAAGAACTTAAAAAACAAGAATTTCCTCTATTAGATAGGAATAAAGAAGAAACTATGAGAGATATTATTCTTGAAGCAAGAAAAAATGGAGACTCAGTTGGTGGTGTAATTGAATGTGCAGTTATAGGAGTTGAAGCAGGAATAGGAAATCCTTTCTTTGATTCTGTTGAATCAACATTAGCTCATTTATTATTTTCAGTACCAGCAGTAAAGGGTGTTGAATTTGGTCTTGGTTTTGATATATCAGAGATGTATGGTTCAGAAAGTAATGATGACTATTATTACAATGATAATATGCAGGTTAAAACAAAAACTAATAACAATGGTGGAATAATTGGTGGTATAACTAATGGAATGCCAATAGTATTTAAAACAGCAATTAAACCAACACCATCAATTAGCAAAGTTCAAAATACAATAAATGTAGCTTCACAAAAAAATGAGGAACTTGTTATTGAAGGAAGACATGATCCATGTATAGTTCAAAGAGCAGTACCTGTTATTGAAGCAGTAGCAGCAATAGGAATTCTTGATTTATTAAAGGAGAGATACGGATGGCAGATTTAAGCGACTATAGAAGAGAAATTGATGAGCTTGATAAAGAACTTGTAGCATTATTTGAAAAGAGAATGAATGTAGTAAAAAAAGTAGCTCAGTATAAGAAAGAGAATAACTTAGAAGTTTTTCATAAGGACAGAGAAAATATAGTATTTGAAAAAGCTGTAGCTTGTCTTAAAGATAAAAGTTATACGGATGAAGTAATTAAATTTATAAATGCTACTATGGAAATAGGTAAAGGCGTTCAGCAGAGAATAATAGATGATACTGAAAAGATGACTAAGTTAGATATAAAGAGAAAAGAAATTGATAAAACTAAGTTAGTTGCATACCCAGGAGTTGCAGGTGCATTTTCAGAAGAAGCAGCAATAAGGGTCTTTGGAGAAGATAGCAAGAGAACTGCCTATGAAGATTTTGAAGATGTTTGTAATGCTCTTAAGGAAGGCAAAGTTGACTATGGAATACTTCCTATAGAAAATTCTTCAACAGGTGCTATATCAGATACTTATGATCTTCTAAGAAAGTATGGCTTCTTTATCATAGGAGAAAAATGTATAAAAATTGAGCAGAATTTAGTTGGAATTGAAGGAACTAAATTAAGTGATATAGAAGAGGTATATTCACATACTCAAGGAATAAGACAATGTAGCGAGTTCCTAAAAGGAAATAAAGACTGGGTACTTATCCCTTATCATAATACAGCTGTAAGCGCTAAACATGTAAAAGAACTTAATGATAAGAGCAAGGTTGCAATAGCAAGTAAGACAGCAGCTAAGTTATATGGATTAAATGTCATTGAAGAAGGAATCAATAATCAAAATGACAATTATACAAGATTTGTTGCTATTACAAGAAAACCAGAAGTATCAAAGGATGCTAATAAGGTAAGTGTTGTATTTTCATTAGAGAACGAAGCAGGTACTTTATATAGACTATTAAGCTACTTTGCAGAAAATAATATAAATATGATAAAAATAGAATCAAGACCTATGAAAAATGAGTCATGGAAGTATTTCTTATATGTAGATTTTGAAGGAGATATTGCTGATGAATCTGTTAATAATGCCTTAAAGCTAATAGAACAAAATTCAGCATATTTCAGACTTTTAGGAGCTTATAAAAAGAATATAGATTAATTTTTGGAGGTTTTTATGGAGTTTTTCGGAGTAGTAGGTGAAAAGCTGCCTCATACACTTTCACCTGAAATTAATAAGAGAATATTTGAACTTATAGACGTAGACGCTGCTTATAAAATTTTTGAAATTCCAAAAGATGATATACATAAGCTAGGAGAAGCCCTTAAATTATTGAAAATAAAAGGTGTTAATGTAACTATTCCATATAAAGAAGAGGTTATGAAGCAGCTTAATTATATATCAAAAGAAGCTAAGGATATTGGTGCAGTAAATACAATTATGCTTGAAGATGGGATTCTTAAAGGGTATAACAGTGATTATTTTGGTTTTAAGAAAACTCTTGAAATAAATAATATAGATGTTGAAGGCAAAGTATGTGTTGTACTTGGAACTGGAGGAGCATCAAAGGCATTATTAACTTGCTTAAGAGATAGCAAGGTTAAAGAGCTTTATGTGGTTACTAGAGATAAAAATAGAAGTTTTAATTTAGGTGAAGATGTAAAGGTAATTGACTATAGTGACTTAGAAAAGATAAAAGGTTATGTTTTAGTAAATGCTACGCCTGTAGGTATGTATCCTAATGTAGGAATTTCACCAGTAACAAAAAAAGTTGTAGAAAATTTTGACATTTTAGTTGATATAGTATATAATCCTAAAATAACAGAATTTTTAAAAACTGGAATTGAATGTGGCAAAAAAGTTTGTGGTGGCCTGTACATGTTGGTAGGACAAGCGGTTAAGTCAGAAGAAATTTGGAACAAAAGAGATATAGATCTAGAAGTAGTAAATAAAATCTATAAAGAATTAGAGAATAGATTTGAATAGAAGTTAAGTAACAGTTACAAAAATATTACAAAACCTTAGAAAAGTGTACTAAAAAATAACAAACTTCAGAAATAGAGATTTATAGATTTATCTAATAACTTTTAGAGGTTTATTAATGATATCACCTCACTAATATGTCTTTTATGTATCTTTGAATACTATTTTGCGTATTTTTGAATACTATTATAGGATACAAAAAAGAAATGAGGTGAATACAATTGATTCTATCAAAGAAGATT
>NZ_FPBY01000001.1 GCF_900116755.1 Clostridium sp. DSM 8431 | reverse complement strand
CACTCTTGTCCATTATTCGTAAAATAATAATGGTTTATTAAGTGTACCCTTTTTTAAAAAATTATTTTTTAAAATTTTTTATTTTTTTGTATAACTGGTCTATGCATTAAAAAAAAACTGCTAAGTTCCTAAGAACTCAGCAATCCTTTGTAAACTATTTAATTCTTTCCATGTATTCGCCAGTTCTTGTATCTACTCTTATTACATCACCTTCATTAACGAACATTGGAACGTTAACTACAGCACCAGTTTCTAATGTAGCAGGCTTTAATGCATTAGTTGCAGTATTTCCTTTTACTCCTGGTTCACATTTAGTTATTAATAATTCAACAAAGTTTGGTGCTTCTACTGAGAATGCTTCACCTTTGTAGAACTTGATTATTGCAAACATATTTTCTTTTAAATACTTGATTGCATCTTCAACTTTTTCATAGTTTAAAGGAATTTGTTCAAAAGTTTCTTGATCCATGAAGTAATATAATTCTCCATCTGAATAAAGATATTGCATTTCTTTTCTTTCTATAACAGCTTCTTGGAATTTAGCTGATGGGTTAAATGTAGTTTCAGTAACTGACCCTGAGATTACATTTCTAAGTTTAGTTCTTACGAAAGCAGCTCCCTTTCCTGGCTTTACGTGTAAAAAGTCTATAACTGTATAAACTTGTCCTTCGTTCTCAAAAGTTGTACCTTTTCTTAAATCTCCTGCTGATATCATAATAATATCCCTCCAAATGTATAAGTTTCATAATAAGCACTATCAATGTATGCACTTATATTTGTAAATTTTTTCTCATTACACAACAGTTTTATTTTATCAGAACATAACAATAAATGCAATTATTTATGCGTACTTTCCCCAAAATACAACGCTAATTGTAAGTTAAACTTATTTTTCCTTCAATATTATCGTAACTTGCATTAAATTCGTAGTAAATAATATTATATTTATCTATTAAGAACTTAAAAGATTTTATTATATCATCTTTTCTTCCGTTAAGGCTTAATCCTATAATATATCGATCTTCTTTATCCTCTATACTTATAATATTTAATCCTGCTTCACTAAAGTTATTTATAATATCTTTAAGTTCCATTTTAGATTCTATTTTGGGTATTTTTTCTATATACTTACTTTGATTATTTAGTATTTCATAGTTACAATAGATTTCAATGAATAAAATAATACTTAAAAGAAAGGCTGATATTTCTATCTTTTTATCCTTCAGACATAATAACACGTATCTTATATTTATCATCATAAGCCTCCATATTTATTATTTTTAATCTTTTATCCTTTAATATTCCTTGAAATTCATCTATGCTATCTGTAAAAATAATCGCTTCATTTTCATTAAATGTTCCAACTGTATCATCCTTTATTATATCCATCCATTTAAAAAAACTTTCATTATTTATATAAGAATATTCTATAATTTTATCTTCTTTATTATTTTTCTTACTTCTATTATTGTTATTAGATAATATAAATGACATTGTCTTAGGAAGAAGTATAAGCTCTATAATTGAAATAAGTATTAGTAATGAAATATTTTTCTTTTTAGTATCTCTTTTATATTTTTCTATAAATGATGCTGGAATAAAGTTCTTATTATAAGAATATTTTTTCACTATATAACCCTCCACAATCCAAAAATATAATATTTTCTTCATTATCTTCTAAAAATTCAATTCCCCTTTGAACATATAAACTTCCTTCATCCTTTATTCTATTAAAAACTTCTTCTAATTCATTAATAGAATGTAATATATAGCACATAGATAAATATCCTTTATGCACATTTATAAAATAATAGGTTTTAGAATAATATAAAATACACTTAAAAGACTCTTTTTTAATCTTTTTTCTTAAATACTTAAAAAAATATACTTGAATTGGTATAACTTCTATCTCTTTTAGCTTTCTAGCTATTCGTGAAATAAACATACCTTCCATCATGTAATATAAATACATGGACTTTTCTTTTTTAGATATTTCATAGTTAATTAAATATTTTTCTTCATCTCCAAGTTCTTCTTCTATAATATTATTTATTTTCTTTTCATTAATATTTTTAAAATTAATATTAATTCTTTTTATATACATATTAGATTCAAATAAAATTATCTTTGCATTCTTTTTATTAAATTCTTTAAGAAAATTATAATAATTATATACTTCTCCATTCCACTTAATAGTATCTTCATATACCTTTATTATAGTTTTTCCTATTTTCTTAATCCTCCTTATCTAAATATTTCTTCTCTTCAGGTATAAAGATAATTTTATCATTATCTTCTACAACCTTAAGCTTTTTATCATAAGTTATTTCTTTATATTTATAAGAAGCACAAAACCTTTCCAAAGTATTATCATAAAATAGCAAAATATAATCATTAATAAGAGTATTTTTTTCTTTAAGGGAGTCTATAGATTCATTTTCCTCCATAACATAAGCATCTATACTGCACAAAACCTCATCAAAATAATCCTTGTTATATAAATCATTATGTTTAATATTTGCATTATAATCATTGAAATTACAGCAATATAACTTTATAAAAGAACTACTCAAAACTGTTATACACATTAATACCATTAACGAGACTATCAAAATAGATCCATTTTTCTTATAATGCTTTAACATATTCCTTTCCTCCTTTAGAAACAGTTATATATAAGATTTTTCCTTTTCTTTTAATATCAAATTTATCTATTTTTTTAGCTAATGTATTGTACGTATTGTAATATTCAAAATCTCTAATATCATAGTATTTAATTATAATTTTATCTGCTTCTTTATTTATAACTTCTTTTTCATATTCTTTATCTAAAGTTCCTTTATAAATTATCAATTTATTATCTTTTGAATTAATTTTTTGAACTCCCTCTTCATTTAAAAATCTTTCTATATTTATAAATAGATCATTTATATCATTTTCAGCCATTTCTGATTCTTCACATCTAATAAATATATTATTTACACTTATAAAAATATTAGCTAAGATAGCTGTAATAATCATAATTAATGCAATACACAAAATGCTCTCTATTAATGTAGTTCCCTTCTTAACTTTATACATAATCCATCCAACGTCCCTTAACAACTTCTTTTTTAATAACTTTTCCATTTCCATAAAAGTTAATTTTAATAAATAGTCTTTCATTATTCTTCTCCTCAAGACTAATTACTATAGTTTTATTACTTTCTTTTTCAGATACTAAATTCATTAAAGGCTCTTCTTTAAGTTTATCTAATAAAGTTTTATCATAGTTAATAAAAATAGGTTTATCTAATAATCTATTAGTTAATTCATCAAATTGAATATTATATTTAATTTCATTACATACTGCATTAACTATCTCTCTTCTATTAAACATTTCTTCATTATTTCTTATAATTTTTTCAGCAATAAAGGAGATTCTATAGGCTATACTTATAGTAACTAAAACTATAGCCAAAGCTCCTAAGACTTCTATTATTGAATTTCCCTTAGAATATTTAATCATCTTTTATATAAACTAAATTTCCTCCTACTTGAATTACTATTTTCTTTTTAGTTCCAGTATTATCTGATATATTTATTGTATATGGACTAATATAGCCATCCTCATTAATATCTATTTTTAAAATTTGTTTTCCATCAAGAACATAATTAAAATTTTCTATTCTTTTTCCTCTAGAAATATCTATCGATTTTACTATTCTCTTTTTAGATAATAAATAAACCCTTATAGATTCATCAGAATTTATAAAGTATAGTTCTCCATAAACTTTATTTTCATAACAATACTGCCTAGAATAAGTCATAATTTCACGTATATTATATATATCAGACTTATACTCAAGACTGCTAATATAATCTTTAAAATGCTCACTTGAACCAATACCTATGCTCATTAAGACTATTATAATAGACAATACAGCTATTACTTCAATAGTGCTTATTCCTTCTTTTTTCATTTAAATAGCTCCAGAATAAAGCATATCAATCATAGGTAAAATAAATAAAAAAATAAACACCATAATACATAAGCTTATAATTGTAATAGCTATTGGATTAATAGCTGACACTACTTTGTTAAGTCTATCTAAAAGTTGTTCTTCTAACCTTTTAGAAGATACTATTAATACCTCATGAAGATTACTACCTCGTCCTCCTAAGGCTATCATAGATAATGTATACTTTGATAAAATTCTGCTGTCTTTAAGACTGTTTTCAATACTATTTCCTTTAGAAACCTTTTCTTTAAGTTTTTTCATTTCATTATTTATGCACTTTATATTCATAGACTCCATGCATAAGTCAATTCCCTTATTAATCTGCATTCCACTATTTAAAATAATTGAAAGATTCATAATAAAAATATATTCATAATACTGCCTGATAAATTTAATTTTTAAAAGCCATCTATTTTCTTTTTCCTTACTTCTAATCTTAAAAAGAAAAAATAAAAGTATAGAAATAATAATTAAAGAAATTATTAATGATATTGAATATACTTTATCTGATAAAAGATATTTATATATTTCGTAAACTTTTTTTATAATGCTAGGAATATTTTTATTCATAGACTGAAAGGTTTCATACATACTTGGAACTATCATAATGAAAAATAAAAAAACTAATCCAATTAAAAATCCTAACACCAAAAGCGGATATCTTAATGCTGTCTTTAGTTTTTTATTAATATTACTAAGATTATTGTAAAAAATATTTAAATTAGATAAAGTCTCACTTAAAACTCCTGTATCTTCACTTATCTTTAATGCTCCTGAAAAGAATTTTGGATATAAAAAAGGAAATTTCTCAAAGGACACACCTAAAGTATTACCTTCTTCAATACTTATTTTTATACTCATAAGACTTTTCTTGTATTTATTATCTAAAGGCAGCTCTAATAAAATGTCTATACTCTCAATAATTGATATTCCATCATCATAAAGAGTTAATAAATTTCCTGAAATAAGCGCTAATGAATCATATTTCATCTAATTCTTCTCCTTCTATAAATCCAAGATAGTCATAATAATCAACTTTTCCTTCCATCAATAATTTATTTAATCCTTCTAGCATTTCATCATTAGATAACAAGTTTTCTTTTTCATATATTTTCTTCATATCTTCTCTTAAATTTTTACTTATATAATACACTGCTGAAATAAGCTTTCTTTTTCTTATTCCTGTTTTATTACACTTATCACATCCACATTTTTTATAAATCTTCACCTTTTTAGAGTTTATTAATGTATCTCCAATATACTTTTTACACTCATCACATAATATTCCTATTAATCTTTGAGAGATAATACCTATTAAAGCTGATCTTATTAGATATCCTTTAACCCCCATTTCTTCAAGTCTTAAATAAACTTCTCTAGGAGATTTTGTGTGAATAGTTGAAAACACTTTATGTCCTGTTATAGATGCTCTTACTGCCATTTTAGCTGTTTCTTCATCTCTAATTTCTCCTATCATAATTACATCTGGATCTTGCCTTAATATACCCCTAAGGCCTGAAGAAAAAGTCACTCCTGTTTTTGGGTTTAAATTAATTTGATTTATCTCATCCATAGTTATCTCAACAGGATCTTCAATAGTTGTTATATTTATAAACTCATCTTTTATCTCTCCTAGCATTGAATATAATGTTGTAGTTTTTCCTGAACCTGTAGGGCCATTTATTATAACCAAACCATTTTTAGCTTTTTTTATCTTTTGCACACTTTCTAATTGTTTATCTGTAAAATTAAGACTAGTTATTTTCCTATATTCTTCGTTATATATTATTCTTACTACAAGTTTTTCTCCTTGAATTAAAGGCATAGAAGCTATTCTGCAGTTATACTCATTTCCATTATCATCACTCATAATTACTTTTCCATCTTGAGCTTTTCTTCTTTCTGCAATATCCATATTTGCTTTCACTTTAATTCTAGAAATAATTTTCAAATATTCCTCTAATACAATCTTTCTTCTTAAAATTAAATTTCCATTTATCCTATATCTAATTTTTACAACATTATTTGAAGGTTCAAAGTGAATATCGCTAGCATTCATTTTAACAGCTTCTTTAAATATATCTTCTTCTAACTTATCACTTATACCAAGAACTAAATTAATAAGCTCTGTAATTTCTTCTAAAGATACATATATTAAATAAACCTTCTTGCCTAATACCATTTCTAAAAAATCTTTTCCATTATTATTGTTTTTTATAGATGCAGCATATATAATATTATCTTTTTCATAAATAGGCAGTATATTTCCTTCCCTAGCCTGATTAATTGTTATCTTTTTTGATACAGATAAATCAATATCTTTCATTAAATTATTTTTAATATTTTCACCTCCCAATTTATATTCTAATTTTTACCACAGACAAGAATTTCTATACATAAAAAAACAGTAAGATTTTTAAAAAATCTTACTAAAAATCTACAAATGTATATTCTTTTGCTTTATCTTTAATTTTACTTATTGTACCTTTAGAATTTACCTTATAAATTTCTTCACCAGTATCTTTAATATTATTTTTTCCTATAAATAATATATCTCCTTCAGAATCTACAGATAATCCTTTATTAAAATCTATTACCTTTGGAAAATCAAAAACCATTCTCTTTAACTGATTATTTGACAATTTATATATAGACTCTGCTTCTCCTAAAACCTTACCTATAAAATAATACTCATTATCCTTCATTATAATATCTATAATTTGAGTAACTTTTTCAGAAATTATCTTTTCAGACTTTCCATCTTGTTCTATAACCTTAAGAAGTTTTTTTCCATCTACAGTTTCCTGTATACATAAAACTCCATCATCAATAGTTTTCACAAATTGAATGATACCATTATTTAATTCATAAAGTAATTTTTCTTCCTTTGTACTTACATTATATATAAAAATTCCATTAACTTTTTCTTCGCTTATTCCATAGTAAACTATATTTTCATTATCAATCCAGTCCATAAGTGTACTTGAAATATATACGTGAGAATTAAATTCTATATTACTATCATCCTTAAGAGATTTTAACTTTAATTCTAAAACACCATCTTCATTTTCAAAATAGCTTAAGTAATCTCCTGATTTAGATAATTTTAAATCTGTAGAATTTATATCAATATTTTCAAGTTTTCTTATAATACCATCATAAAAATACTCATATTCTCCATCTTTAATACCAACATAGTTACCACTTTTACTGTTATATACTCCTACTACTTCACTATTATCTATTTTTGTATAATTTCCATCAAGTAAGTTAAAATTAGATAACTCTCCTGAATCATTTTGAATTACTGCTCCTGTACTAAGTTTTATGCCTTCTACCTTTTCTTTAATATCACTTTCGCAAGAAACAAATAATACAAAGCACATTGAAACTATAAAAACTAATAATTTATTTCCTACAAAACATTTCATTAATGTCTCCCTCTTGACTTATATCACTGTAATTTATGTACTTTTTTTCTCACAACTAACATAATACTCTGAAATTTTCTTTATGACAATAGTAAAAATAATAATTTATTAATTTTCCTACACCTTAACTAAATTTTTATTTAATGATATACTCTATATATATAGAGAAAGGATGATTTTTATGGCACTTGACGGAATTTTCCTACATAGTTTACTAAATAATTTAAAGGATACATTAATTGATTCAAAAATAGACAAAATCAATCAACCCGAAAAAGATGAGATAATTTTAACTATAAGAAAAGACAGAAAAAATCATAAACTCCTTTTATCTGCATCTTCAAATTTTCCACGTATTCACTTTACTAATATAGCTAAAGAGAATCCATTAAAGGCACCTATGTTTCTAATGGTTATGAGAAAATATCTTTTAGGTGGTAAAATTATTGATGTAAGTCAAAAGGATTGCGATAGAATAGTTACTATGAATATAGAAGCCTCTGATGAAATGGGATTTAATAGCACCTATTCTTTAATTATAGAAATAATGGGTAGACACTCAAATATTACCCTTGTACGTGATAGAGATAATAAGGTTATGGAATCTATAAAGCATATAACACCTGACATAAATAGCTATCGTGTATTATATCCTGGAGTGGAATACATGTACCCTCCTGCTTCGAAAAAGTTAGATCCATTATCTTTCTCTAAAGAAGACTTAATTAAATTTACTTCTGAAAACGAAATTGTATTTGATGAAAATTTCTTTTTAAAGACATTTACAGGTATATCAAAGGTACTATCTAAAGAATTATATAGTGAATGTACTAAATTAAATATATCTTCAAATGAAAATGAAGATTTTATAAACTTTATGAAATCTTTTGCTAATGCTTTATCAGAAAACAAAGAGTTTTACATATATACAGATGAAAATAATATATATAAAGATTTTTACTGTATAGACTTAAAAGAAACCTTTAAAGATTATAAAAAAATTATTTTTGAATCACCATCTGAAATGATGGATAATTTCTTTAGTATGAAGGATAAACAAGATAGACTATCAAGTCGTTCAACAGATCTTGCAAAATTAATTCATACAAATATAGAAAGATGTAATAAGAAATCTAAAATTTTAAATGAAAACATTAAAGAAGGTGAAAAGAAAGATATTTATAAAATAAAAGGTGATCTTTTAACTTCTTATATTTATACAATAAAACCTGGTGATAAAGAAGTAAGTCTTTTAAACTTCTACTCAGAAAATGAAGAGTATATGACAATTGCATTAGATCCTTATAAAACTCCTTCAGAAAATATTCAAAAATATTATAAAAGATATAATAAACTAAAAAAATCTGAAGAATGGGCAATTGAGCAATTAGAAAAAAATGAGGAAGAACTTACTTATTTAAATTCAGTTCTTACAAACATATACAATGTTGACTCATATGATGAAATAGATGCAATAAAGTCTGAACTTATGGAGACAGGATACATAAAATATAGGGCTGATAAAAAGGGAAGCAAGAAAAACAAAGCTGATAAGCCTCTTCATTTCATATCATCTAAAGGCTTTGATATATATGTAGGAAAAAATAATATTCAAAATGATTATCTAAGCTTAAAATTTGCAAATAAAAATGATATTTGGCTTCATACAAAAGAAATTCCTGGTTCTCACTGTATTATAAAAGGTAATGATGTAGATGATGAAACTTTAAGCGAAGCTGCTATAATTGCTGCTCACTATAGTAAAGGAAAGAATACTTCAAAGGTTCCTGTAGATTATACTGAAGTAAGAAACTTAAAAAAGCCTAATGGTGCAAAACCTGGAATGGTTATTTATTATACAAATAAAACTATGTATGTAGATCCTGCAAAATTTGATAGTTTAAACATAACAAAAGCTGTAAAGTAATCTTTACAGCTTTCCTTTTATGAGTTTCTAATAATTTCTTGAATTACAGTATCTCCATGACCTTTTATCTTATTGTTATCAAAGTATTGATAATAATAACACTTTAATTTACCGTTATATAACTTTCTATTTTTAGTACTCTTTCTTCCAAAAGGCTTTTCAAAATCTTCATAAGATGTTAAGGCATTAAAGTCCCATTTATCATATTCTTTTTTATATAATCCAAATTTTCTATAAAGCTCTTCTACTTCTCTCTTATCACTTAATCTTTCTCCATATGGAGGGTTAGTTATAATAAAGCCATAATCTCCTTTATTAGAAAATTCTCTAAAATCTCTTTTGTGGAATTCTATGTAATCTTTAACTCCAGCTTTATATGCATTATTTTCAGCAGTTCTTAAAACCCATGTATCTATATCATATCCTATAAGCTTTAATTTTTTATCTCTTTTTTCTGCTTTTCTAGCTCCTTCTCTTACCTGATTAAAAACATACCCAGGCATAGTTGGCCATGTTTCACATACAAATTCTTTATTAATTCCAGGTGCTATATTAAGCATTATCATTGCTGCCTCTATAAGAATTGTACCTGACCCGCAGAATGGATCTATAAGGGTATAATCTTCTTGCCATCTTGAAAGATATACCATAGCTGCTGCTAAAGTTTCTTTTAAAGGAGCTGCCCCTGAATTTTCTCTATATCCTCTTTTATGAAGGCCTGAACCTGAAGTATCAATTGTTAATGTAACTTTATCCTTTAATATAGCTACTTCAATTCTATAAACTGGTCCATTTTCTTCAAATCTATCTATTCCATAAGCTTCACTCATATGAGTTATTATAGCCTTTTTTACTATAGACTGACAGTCTGGAACACTATGTAAAGTAGATTTTATTGATTTACCAACAACGTGCATCTTTCCGTTTCTAGGAATAAGTTTGCTCCAATTAACATTCTTAGTTCCTTGGAATAACTCTTCAAAAGTTCTTGCCTCAAATTCAGCCATTTTTATTAAAACTCTGTCTGCTGTTCTTAAATGAATATTAGCAATTGCTATATCCATTTCATCTCCAGTAAAACATACTTTACTTGTTTCAGTCTTTACATCATCATATCCTAAAGCTCTAAGTTCTTTAGCCGTAATTCCTTCCAGTCCAAAAGTAGTTGTAGCTATTAAATTATATTCCATTGCTTTATCTCCTTAGATTAATTTTCATAAATTTTAACAGAATCATCTTCATCTATTTCTGAAATATGAACTGTAATATTTTCAGACTTTGAAGTTGGAATATTCTTTCCAACATAATCAGCTCTAATTGGAAGTTCTTTATGTCCTCTGTCTATTAAAACTGCTAGCTGTACAGCTCCTGGTCTTCCTGCATC
Source organism: Clostridium sp. DSM 8431 (assembly GCF_900116755.1). GTDB lineage: Bacteria > Bacillota > Clostridia > Clostridiales > Clostridiaceae > Clostridium. The sequence goes on along the minus strand of NZ_FPBY01000001.1, from coordinate 48,150 downwards.
TATTAAAGCATCAATAGCAGCTCTTACTGTTCTACATGTAAATAAAACATCATCAATTAAGATTACTATTTTATCTTGAATATCAACACCTATATGGATACCTTGGACCTTTGGCATATCTTCTTTACATGATAAATCATCTCTATAAAATGTTATATCTACGCTTCCAACTGGAACTTCAACACCTTCAATTTTTTTAATTTCCTTAGCTATTCTTTGAGCTATTGGATATCCTCTTCTTTTGATACCTACAAGGACAACATTTTCTATACCTTTATTTTTTTCAATAATTTCGTGAGATATTCTAATTAAACTTCTCTTAATTGCCTTCTCATCAAGTAAATTAGCTTTTAATTTCATAATTATCATTTCCTCCTAAAACATTTCATTTCTCAGTTTTTCAATTAACTCCTCAAAATATACAGGAAGATTTGAATCAAATTCTACATACTCTTTTGTTGAAGGATGAATAAAACCTAATACTTTTGCATGAAGCATTTGGCCTTCTAATTTATATTTTTGCTTTTTAAATCCATATAAAGGATCTCCTATTAATGGATGCCCTATAGACGCCATATGCACTCTTATTTGATGAGTTCTTCCTGTTTCTAACACACACTTAATAAGGGTGCTAGATTTATATCTTTCTAATACTTCATAATGAGTAACAGCTCTTCTTCCACCCTCAACTATTCCAATTTTAAGTCTATCTTTTTTATTTCTTCCAAGAGGTTTATCAATAGTTCCACTATCCTCTTTTACTACACCTTCAACTAAAGCAATATATTCTCTTTTCATTGAATGATCTCTTAATTGTTCAGATAAAAAATTATGTGAATTATCATTTTTAGCAACTACTAATATTCCACTTGTATCCTTATCAATTCTATGAACTATCCCTGGTCTTACAACACCATTTATACTTGATAAATCAGTACAATGATATAAAAGACCATTAACTAAAGTTCCATTATAATTCCCTGGAGCTGGATGTACCACCATTCCTTGTGGTTTATTAACTACTATAACATCAGAGTCCTCATATATAATATTTAAAGGAATATCTTCTGGTTCAGCCTTTAAAACTAGAGGTTCTGGAATTGTTACTTTAACTTCATCATATAGTCTTAATTTATAGTTACTCTTTATATTTTTGTCATTAACTAATATATTTCCTTTTTCTATTAAACCTTGAAGATATGAACGAGATTTACCTTCAAAGACATGAGTTAAATATTTATCTATTCTTTCTCCTTCATAATTTTCTTCAATTGTAAAAATAGTTTCTTCCATGTTTTTAACTACACCTCAAAAATCTTTGTATTCCATAACATTATAATATAAGAAAACCTATTTCTCAATTTAATTTTCCTAATAAAATTAAGCATTAAAAAATACTGTAGATATTAATCTACAGTATTTTCATCTTTTTCATTATTCTTCATCAGTATTTGCAAAGAAACTTTTTATCTCATCCATATCACTGATTTCTTTAGATTCTTCTTTTTCAAAAGTAACTATACTTTCCTCATTTAGTTCTATATCTTTACACTCAACTTCTTCTTCAATTGGTGCTGAAATACTATAATTTTTATTAAAATCTTTTTCTAAATCTTCGAAAGTTTCTAATTGTGTAGTTATAAAGTTTCTATATTTTGCTCTAAACTTTATAAATTCTTGTTTTACTTTATCAAATTCAGCATTTATTCCTATTACATCATTATGAGCTTTATCTAATATTTTTTGAGCAGTTTCATTTGCATTTTTTATAATCATTTCTGCTTCTTTTTGAGAAGAAGTTTTTGCCTGCTCAGCTGCATTTTGAGCTAATACTAAAGTATTTTGTATTGTACTTTCTATCTTTGAATAATGCTCAATCTTATCTGTTGCTGCTGTAAGTCTTTCTTTAAGTTTTACATTGTCTTTATATAATTCTTCATAACTATCTACTATCTCATCTAAGAACTCATCAACTTCTTCTGGTAGATAACCTCTTAAACCTCTTTTAAATTCTTTATTATTAATATCCATTGGTGTAAGTTTCATAAGTTTCACCTCTACTATGTATATTTTTTTATTAACACCTTAAATTTTCCACTCTTACTATTCCCAATTACATCACTTAAAATGAATTTTCCAATCCCTCTTATGGTTATTCTAGAACCTACCTCAATCTTTGAAGACTTACTATTAAGTGTAGAATAATCAATAAGTACTTTACCTTCATCTATCATGCTTTGAGCTTTTCCTCTAGATAATTTTGCAAGCTTTGCTACTATAGAATCAAGTCTTAAGGTTTGAACTAAAATAACAATTTCCTCAAAATTGAATGAAGGCGGATCAAAATCTTTAGAAACACACTCAACCTTACATGGTGATTTTCCTATAAATGTTAAATTATTCAATATAAAATCTTTAATTTCTTCACATACAGGAAAATAACACTCATTATCTCTAACTAATAAATCTCCTACCTTTTCTCTTTTTATACCTAATCCTAATAATGCCCCAAGATAATCTCTATGTTCTATCTTATTAAACTTAGATAAGTTTGTAACTTTAATTACTTCATAAGGAAAAGGAATATTGTATACATTATTAAATGAAATCATCCTTCTTTCAGATTCTTTAAAAAAACCATCTGAAGCTATACAAAAGCCACTTTCTTTAAGATTTTTCTCAAAAAACATCCATATATTAGGTGAGTAAAAACAATTGCCAAAGAGAGGTATATCCCTCTCTCTAGCCATGCTATATTTTTCATATAAATTAGTTACTTCTGCTTTATCATTATCCCCAAAGAACTTTAACACATCTATCTTTTTCATAATTTTTAAAGAAGTACATATATCAATCTTCGCACTAGCTCTAAAGCCATAAATGCAAAAATTGGTGATATATCTACTGGAATATTTCCTAAGAATTTATATTGAAGTTGTCTAAAGGGTTCAAGTATTGGATTTGTAATAGTTCTTATTATACTCATTATTTCATTACTACCTGGTAAAACCCAAGATAATAAACATTCAATCATTATCAAAAATTCAACTACATTAACTAATGAGGAAATAAGTCTTGGAATTAATCCCATACTAACTATTTACTCCAACTAAAAGCTTTTGAACTCAATTCATTCTTTAAATCATTACTAACTTCAACATTTGAAGGGGCTAATAAATAAACTCCTTTTTCAACTTCTTGTAGTTCTCCGCATAAAGCATAGCATGAACCACTAATAAAATCTAATAATCTTTGGGCTATTCTGTTTTCTAAAGCAGTTGTATTTACTACTACTATTTTCTTATCTTTTAAAGCATCACTAATTTCTGTAGCTTGTTCGTAAGCTAATGGTTTTACTACAGTTACCTTTGGAGATACTGCAGTATGAAGATTAACTACTTTTGCATTTCTCTTATTACCTTGAATTACAGGTTCTATTCCTACTTCTTCTTCTTCTTCTTCTTGAATATCATCGTTTTCGTATTCTTCGTAATCTTCATATTCTCCTAATCCTAAAGCTGATTTTACTTTTGCTAATACATTACTCATTTTCTTTTCCTCCTAAATTATACATTCTTTTTCCAAATATACCTTCCCCAACTCTAATTAATGTAGAGCCTTCTTCTACTGCTATCTTATAGTCATGGGTCATTCCCATTGATAGCACATCCATACTTATGTTGTTGAAATTTCTTGATTTTAAGTTATCAAAAATTTCTTTTGTCTTTTTAAAGTATGTACGATTCTCAGAATCATTTCCCTTAGGTATGATAACCATAATCCCCTTTGCTTTGACATACTTACATTTTTCAATTTCAGAAATAATTTCTTCTAAATCCTCAATAAATATGCCACTTTTACTTTCCTCTCTACCTATATTAATTTGAATTAATACATTTGCAATTTCATTACTTTTCCCAAATTCTTTTTCTATCTTTTGTAACAATTTAATACTAGAAAGCGAATGAATTAAATGAACCTTCCCAACTAAATATTTAACTTTATTAGTTTGCAATGTTCCAATAAAATGCCATCTAACATCTTTATGAAATATATTTTCTTTTTCCATCATCTCCTGAACTTTATTTTCTCCAAAATCTCTCATTCCCGCCTGATATGCTTCTTCTAAGTATTCTAGCGGTTTAGTTTTAGATACTGCCAAAAGTGTTACTGAATCTGGTAATTCCTTCTTTATTAATTTTATATTTTCACTTATACTCATATATTTCTTGCCCCCTGGGTTAAGTAATCTACTTATTATTATTATTCTTCATAAATATAAAATTTCCTTCATAAAAGAAAGATAAATTTTATATTTATCAATTATTTTTTATAAATTCCTTAGCATACTTCATTTCTCTTGTAGTAGAAGCTTTCATAACAATATTTTCTTTAACTTCTAACTCAACTGAAAGTCCTCTAATTTGTAGTCTTTTCAAGTAGCTTCCATCCTCTAACATCAAACTTTTCATAGTTTCAGCATCTCCAATAGCGTATATATTAAAAGGTGCCGAAACCATATCTGAATCTTCAAACTCTAAAAAAGCATACTTACAAGTTAATGCAGATAAAGGAGTAAACCTATGTTCATTTATTGAAATAGCTTCTGCACCTACAGATTTCAGCTCATTTAAAATTGCAAACATATCTGCATCATGAAGAGTTTTTCTAAGTAAGTCCTGCTGAGAATCTAAATCATTGTCAAATACTCCATCATTAACTATAATAACGATTCCTTCTCCAGATACTTCATCAAAACCAGTCATCATATTAAGCTGTTCTAATTCAGATTTCATGTCCTCAACAACTTTTTCACTATTAACACCTTCATTAGTATACTTTTCAATTTTTTCTTGTGCCTTAGCATTATCTGACTTTAAGCTTCCAATTTCCTTCAATAACTTATTCTTTTTTTCAATTGCATCTTGATACTGTGCTGTATTTAGTTTTAAGGAATCATTAAAACCTTGAAAGCTAAATTTTCCTGCAATTAAAAAACCTAAAGATACTGTTAAAATAAAAATAATAGTTTTTGATCCTATATTTTTCATTTAAATACCTCAATGTCTAAACTTTAATTTTTCTATAAGTATTCTTCTGATAATAGCAAAGTTATCAAAAATTCTTCCTCCAAAAACAATTACAGCTGCTATATATATAGGTATACCAAGTTTATCTCCAAGATAAGCTAATCCTGCAGCTAATAATGCATTTCCAAAAAAACCAGATATAAAGATATTAGCCTGAAAATTTTTAGATAAGTTTGCCTTAATAGCTCCAAATACTGAATCAAGACATGCTAAGATTGCTACTGACATATATGGTAAAAACTTCTCTGGTATATTTACATCTAATATAAACCCTAATATTATTCCTAATAATAATCCAATTCCTGCTACCATAGCTATCCTCCTTTACTCTACAACCGGAGTAATATAATCACTTTTTAATGTCTGAGTTGTTTTATCAATTTGTAATTCATCTACAAGTTTAACATCTACATCATAATTTGCAAGTGTCCCTGTAGTTAAATTATAATCTGATTGAAATCTAACCCCAACATTAAGTTTAGTTTTATCTCCAATAGCTTCAATAACAATCTTTTCTTTAGGGCTTACCTTTCCTGCTGAACCTATCCATAAATAATTATTAGATGTTTTAATACCCGTTTGTGGAGTTATTCTATAATCATTTACTGAAATAGCTTCTGCCTTTGAAAACCATAATAAATTAATTATATTTATAAGTTCTCTTTCATCTAAATTAGTGCTTATATCACTTGTTGAACCAGAACCAAATATGTTAGTTTTAGGTGTAATAGTTATTATAATACCTGGACCTTCAACATCTACTAATCCAAGTTGCATTCTAGCTGTATCAAGCTGCTTTTTTATTTCCTTTTCTATTTCACCTTCCTCCGAAGCACTTTCTTCGATTTTTTTCACTTCTTCAGTCAACTTTGCATTGGTACTTGCAAGTTCTTCTTTTTCCTTTTTCAAACTTTCTATTTCATCTAATATATTGGAATTACTATAATCACCATTTTGACTATCGTTTTTTGCCAATACTTTAAATTGGTATGCTAGTAAGAAACCTAGTATGGCACATACCAATGCTACTGTAACTTGTGATACCACTTTTTTCATTCCTTAATATTCCTCCTAGTTTATTCAAAATCAGGCGAACCAGTAAAATTTACTTTAATATAGTTTTTCACGCCACACTGATCATAAATTAAAGCTGCTGTTTTAATTTTTTTTATAGTATCTTCATCATTTCCAAGATAGACTTCTACATTATTAAAGTAACACTTTATATCTGATAAATTAGAAATATCTACTTTCGTAATTTTTACATCATCAAAATTTTCATTTAAAAATTCTTGAGCATTATATATATTGTTTAAGAATTCTTTTTCTCTTGTTGAAGTACTTATATCTTCTCCTATTCCCCTACCTAAAAAGTCTACTCCTACAATTTCAATCATATTATCGCTTTTTATTGTACTGGTATTTTCAATATATATCATCCCACTGCTTAATATATTATACATGCTTCCATCTTTTTGATAAAATAGTCCTGTTTTTTCTGTCACAGAAATATTTATAGATGATGGATAAATCTTTTTCATTTTTACTTCGCTAATATAATAATTATCTGCAAATATGCTATTTAATTTTTTATCTGTTAAAAACACAAGATTCAAGCCTTTTAAGGATTCAGCTTTTTCTTCAACGTAATCTTTAACAAGTAGATTTTCACTTGTAATTTCAACATCTTTTATTTTAAAAATATCTGTATATGTAATTACAATTATTCCACTAAAAATTAAAAAAATACATAATAATATTATCCTTTTTATTTTTCTATTTTTTCGTGCCTTTCTTATATATACATTGTTTGTATTTGCCATAACCATCCCTATCCCTTTTTTATCATATTATGCTATGAATATAATAACACTTAATTATTCTAATTTCATTACAAAATTAAAAAAATCACTGCTTTTGCAGTGATTTTTTAATATTTTCAACTTTTCTTTTGTCTAGATATATTTAATAGCACACCCATAGCTGACATAGTAATTAATAGTGATGTACCACCATAACTAATAAAAGGTAATGGAACTCCTGTTACTGGCATAGAACCAGTTACAACTGCTATATTTATTATTGTCTGTACCGCAATAACAGAAGTAATACCTAATGCAAGAAGCATTCCATAAGTATCTCTCGCATTAAGAGCTACCTTTATTCCTCTCCAAATAAGGACTCCAAAAACACAAAGTATGGCAAGACATCCAACTAAACCAAGCTCTTCTCCTATTATAGAAAAAATAAAATCATTATGAGGCTCAGGCATATATAATGTCTTCTGTCTTGACTGCCCAAGCCCAAGCCCTAATAGTCCACCTGCTCCTAAGGCATAAAAAGACTGAACTAACTGATATCCATTTCCTGAAGCATCCTTCCATGGATTAATAAAGTTTAACATTCTTTTTCTTCTATATGTTGGTATAAGTGCAAAAGCAAGGGCTGCTGATAAAAGCACTGGGAAAACATATCCAAATAAGTGTTTTATTCTTCCTCCTGCTGAAAAAAGCATGATAAAAGAAACTATCATTATAAGTGAAGCTATACTTAAATTCTTTTGTGCAAGAACTAAACCTGCATAAAATCCTGCCACAGCAATATCAGGTACTATCTCTTTCCAAAAGTCCTTTATTTTATCGCCTCTCTCAGATAGCCTTTTAGCTAAATAAAGTACTACAACATATTTAGCAAGTTCTGAGGGCTGAAAAGTCAAAGAACCTATCTTTATCCATCTTTGTGCCCCATTTGTTGCAGGGAAAAAATACACCGCTAAAAGCAAGGGTATTGTTACAATCATTAGTATGCGTGTTACTTTTTTTAATTTATGATAATCAAAATTCATAAATAGTATCATAGTACCAATTCCAAGTAGGGCTATAAAAGCTTGCTTAGTTAAAAAGTAAGAACTGTTTTTATATCTAAACATAGCATAATAGGAACTAGCTGAATATACCATAACTATTCCTACTGAAAGTAAAATAAGCACTGAATAAAAAACTCCATAATCCATACTGCCTAATTTTTTCTTTACTTTAACAAGTCTTCCCATTTATAAATCCTCCATTGATATTACTTATAGAGAGACAAAACCAATAACGCACAAGATAAATGTAATAATAGAGAATACTGAAACTATCTTTACTTCTGACCAACCACATTGTTCAAAATGATGATGTATAGGTGACATCTTAAATACTCTTTTTCCTGTTAGTTTAAAAGAAGTAACCTGAATAATTACAGATAATGTTTCCATTACATATATTCCACCTACTATTATTATTAAAAATGGTGATTTTAAAACAAGCATTAAAGTTGCTAGTGCACCTCCTAACGCAAGGGATCCTGTGTCCCCCATAAACACCTTAGCTGGGAACGCATTAAATCTTAAAAATCCTAATAAAGCACCAATTAATCCTACTGTAAATACAGTTACACTTACCATATCTACTTTATAAGAAAATATAGCTATAAATGTTAACACTAAAATTGTTACTGATGTAGCTAACCCATCTAATCCATCTGTTAAATTAACTGCATTAGTTACAGCCGCATAATAAATTATTACAAAAGGTATATAAAGAATACCCATATTCCATTTAAAATCTATAAATGGTATTGAAACTGAAGTGCCAAGTACCTTATAACAATAAACAGCTACTGCAATAGAAAATAGTATTTGAAGTATAAACTTTTGTTTTGCTGTTAAGCCTTCATTTTCTTTATGAATTATTTTTAATAAATCATCTAAAAAACCTATTAGTCCGAAAGCAAGTGTTGCATATAAAACTACCATAGCCTTATCTGTAAGACTATATCTCATACACACCATAACAATACATATTGATGCTAAAAATATAAGTCCTCCTATAGTTGGTGTACCTGCTTTCTTTAAATGGCTTTTAGGGCCTTCTTTTCTTATGTTTTGACCAAACTTCAATTTATGAAGAAGTGGTATTATTATAGGTCCAAGTATTAGCGATGCCACTAAACCTATGATAAATGCTAATAATATTTTGTTCGTTAATATGTCCCCCATAAAATATTCTGTCTTAACTTCAAGACAGTTACCTCCTAACTGTAATTCTTACTTTACTAATTCTTCAACAATTTCTTCAAATTTTGCTCCTCTAGAAGCCTTAACTAAGATAACATCACCTTCGCTTATTATATTAGATAAATTTTGAATAAGCTCTTGCTTTGTTTCATATGTGAAAATATTTTGATCTCCATATCCAAGTTTATAGTCTTCTATAAATTCACCACATGTAATCAATATATCCGCTTTGTTTTTTGCATATTCTCCTACTAATTTATGAGCTTTTTTAGATTCATCTCCAAGCTCTCTCATAGTACCTAAAATAGCTATTTTTCTTTTTCCTCTTCTAGCTTTTAGTACATCTAAAGCTGCTTTCATAGAATCAGGACTTGCATTATAGCAGTCATTAATAACTGTATATCCATTTGTTTCTTTAAATTCAAGTCTCATAGATGTAGCTTCTATTTTCTTTAAGCCTTCTATCATTTCTTCATAAGTTACACCTAATTCCTTTGAAGCAGCTATTCCTAGTAATGAATTTAATATATTATGAGCTCCTACCATTGGAAGCACAAAAGTATATTCTTTACCATTATCCTTAATTTTAAAAGATGTAGAATCTTCTTTTAATACTGGATCATAAGCTCTAATCATATTATTGTCATCATAACCAGTTTTTATAACTTTAAATGATGTTTCTTTTATGCCTTTTAAAAATTCATCTTCTCCATTTACTATAAGCACATTCTTATCAGTAAAGTAATTTGTTATTTCCATTTTAGCTTTTAATATATTTTCTTGAGTTTTTAAATTTTCAATATGAGATAAACCAATATTAGTTATCATAGCAATATCTGGTCTAGCGCAATTAGCTAAAGTATCTATTTCTCCTAAATTGCTCATACCCATTTCTAAAACAGCAACATCTATACTTGAGTCCATACTTAATATCATAAGAGGAAGTCCTATATGATTATTGAAATTCCCTTTAGTTTTGAAAACTTTATATTTTCCTTGCAAAAATGCTGCCACTAAATCTTTTGTTGATGTTTTTCCTGTTGAACCAGTTATTCCAACAACTTTTACATTTAGTTTTTCTCTGTAATACTTTGCTAAGTTTAATAATGCATCATATGTATTATCTACTTTTATTACATTTCCCTTAACTTCATTTTCATCAAAACATACTTCATCAACTATTGCAATTGACGCACCTTTTTCCATTGCAGTTTTAACATATTTATTACCATTAAAATTATCACCTTTTAACGCTAAAAATACGTTATTCTTTTCAATCTTTCTAGTATCTGTACAAATACTATTAAAATCCTTATTACTGTTTTCAACTATTAATTTTCCATTAACAGCTTCAACTAATTCATTAAAAGTTAATTCCACCTAAATTCACCTATTTTCATTTTTTATATCAATAATATGTGGAATATTACTAGCATATGTAATATTCCACATCCATTATCATTATTATTTTATCTGTTTTTTAGTATATCGTCTACTACTTCTCTTTCATCAAAATGAATCTTTCCAGTGTTTAAGATTTGATAATCTTCATGACCTTTTCCTGCTATTACTATAACATCTCCAGCCTTAGCTATTTCTATAGCTCTCTTTATAGCATCTTTTCTATTTTCAATAACTTCATAGTTATCTTTATCAATACCTTCTACAACATCAGCTATTATGCTAGCAGGATTTTCTGTTCTTGGATTATCTGAAGTTATAATAGCTATATCACATAGTTCACTTCCTATTTTACCCATTTGAGGTCTCTTAACCTTATCTCTATCTCCTCCACATCCAAATACAGATATTAATCTGTTTTCAGTAAAGCCTCTAGCTGTTTTTAAGATATTATCAAGACCATCTGGAGTATGAGCATAATCAACTATTATAGTGAATGGAAGATTATATTTACGTCCAACCATTTCACATCTTCCTAAAACAACAACTTTTTCTATTCCCTTCTTTATACTGTCTAAAGAAATTCCTAATTTATAAAGAGTTGCAATTGCACCTAAGGAATTGTAAATATTAAATTCTCCTGGCATACCAACTATAAAGTCTTCTGTTTTTCCATCTATATCAAGTTTAAAAGCAATATGTCTGCTTCCACACTTTTCATCATATGCCTTAAAGTCACTATCTTCCTTAATTGATACTGTTACTATATTGTCTTTTCCAAGGCTCTTTAAATCTCTTACAACATCTTTTCCATAATTATCATCTATATTTACTACGGCTAATTTAGAGTTTTCAAATAACTTAAATTTTGCTTTATAGTAATTCTCAAAAGTTTTATGGAAATCTAAATGGTCTCTAGTTATGTTTGTGAATATACCTGCTTCAAATTCTATATCATACACTCTATCTAAAGCTAATGAATGTGATGATACCTCCATTACACAATATTCACATCCCTTATCAACCATCTCAGAGAATAATTTTTGTAATTCAAAAGATTCAGGTGTAGTTCTTTCTGTTGGAAGTTTTTCATCCCCAATATAATTAGCAATTGTTCCAACTAACCCAACTTTTTTACCTTCTTTTTCAAGAATAGTCTTTAACATAAATGTTGTAGTAGTCTTTCCATTTGTACCTGTAACACCAATTATTTTCATCTTTTTAGATGGGTTACCATAAAAATTGCTTCCTACTCTAGCTAACGCCTTTCTAGAATCTTGAACCTTTATAATTATGACATCTTTTTTGGAAACTTCTACTAAATCTTCACATAAAATTGCACAAGCCCCTTTTTCTGATGCACTTTCAGCATACTTATGTCCATCTGTAGCATAACCTTTTATACATACAAAAAGATCATTTTCACTAACATTTCTGCTATCATACTCTACTTTATTAACTTCAGCATTATCATCACCTTGTATAATTTCATAATCCAATCCTTTTAATAATTCACTTAAAATCATACTATCACCTCAATTTTTTCTTTACTAGAACTAATCTTCAATTGTTGTTTTTAATTCTAGTTTTATTGTTGTTCCATTTGTTATTACTTCACCTGCAGGAACGCTTTGATTATTTACCACTCCACTACCTGCTAATGTATATTTAAGACCTAAAGCATTTAAAAGCTCTTTTGCAGATTCTTCTGAATATCCGCTTAAGTCTGGCATAACAATACTATTTGTGCTTCCACCATCATCATTTGTATATAGACTTACCTTTGCACCTTCTTTTACTGTATATCCTGGATATGGTTTCATTGTTTTAATAATTCCATTTTGATCTCCTGATATATCAGCTTCAAGTCCTGCATCAGTTAATACTTTTTTAGCTGCATCAACCTTCATTCCTCTTACTTCAGGTATAACAATTTCTTTATTTAAAGCAGCTGCATTTTCATTATTAAAGCTACTTTCCATATAGTTAAATATATTAGTAAATAAGCCTTTAGCATATGGAGCTGCAACCTGTCCTGCATAATATTGATCAGCACCTGGTTCATCAACTGTTATCATAACAGTTACTTTAGGATTATCAATTGGAGCCATTCCAACAAAACTTGAAATATACTTTCCTTGAGCATATCCAGTTCCATCATCCTTAATCTTTTGAGCTGTTCCTGTTTTACCACCTATATGATATCCTTCAATAAATGTACTTGCTCCAGAACCATTAGTTACAACTCTTTCAAGATATTCTCTAAGAATTGCTGACTTTTCTGAACTAGCTACTGTTCTAGTTGTTGGAGTAAATGTAGTATCTATTATTTCAGTACCATTACTATCTTCATGAGTTACTTCCTTCATTACATGTGGTTGAATCCAAGTACCTCCATTTGCTATAGCATTAAATGCTGCCATATATTGAACAGAGTTTACTGTATTAGTTTGACCAAAAGAAATAGTAGCTAAATCTGTTTCTGATATATTATCTACTGATTTTACTATACCTTTTGCCTCTCCTGGAAGATCTATTCCAGAAAGCTGACCAAAGCCAAACTTCTTAATATATTCTGTAAGTTTTTCTTTACCTATTTTTTCTCCTAATTCCATAAAGCCAACATTACATGAATTTTGAACTATATCTCCAAGATGCTGTACTCCATGACCTCCAGACTTCCAACACTTTATTGTTCTATTACCAAATTTAAGACTTCCATTACATACAAATGTATCATCATCTGAAACTACCCCTTCTTCCATTGCAGTAATAGCTGTAACAACCTTAAATATGGAACCTGGTTCAAATGTATCACTTACAAGTCTGTTTCTCCACATCTTCTGAAGCTTTTCTCCATCTGTTGCACCTTCAAAAGCTTCTATTCCTGAGTATGGATTATTAGGATCAAAATCTGGTTTATTTGCCATAGCCAAAATTTCTCCTGTATTAGGATCCATAACTAAAACAGATACTGCTTTTGCCTTTTGTTCTGTAAGTGCTTGCTTAGCAGTGCTTTCAGCAAAATATTGAATATTTTCATCAATAGTAAGTGTAACATCTTTACCATCTACAGGTTCTGTATACTGAGATATTGTATAAGGTAAATCTCTATCTGAAGAATCAAGTTCAGTTATTTTAACTCCTGGAGTTCCTGATAAAATATCATTATATTTTAATTCTACTCCAGTTAACCCTTGACCATCAATATTAGTAGATCCTAGTACATGAGCTAAGAATGTGCCATCTGGATAATATCTCTTTGTATCAGCAGAAACAATAATACCATTTACATTTAATGCTGATATATTATCTGCAGCTTCTTTTTCAATCCTTCTTATAAGCGTTGCAGACCCTGCATCCTTTCCACTTGGAAGTTTTGTTTCAAGCTTCTTTTGAACATCTTCTGCATTCATATCTACAAAGGGAGCTATAGCTTCTGCTAATTCTTTAGTAGTTTTATATTTAGCATTTTCCCCTTTTAAGTAATCTCTTATAGAATTAAGATCAAAATCAACTCTATAAACATTAGCTGAAACTGCTAATTCAACTCCATTTCCATCTAGAATCCTTCCCCTTTTCGCATCTATAGAAACTTCACTTGTCCATTGTTCTTCTGCCATAGCTGAATACTCTTTTTGCTTTACTATCATTATATATGACAACCTTAAGGAAAGAATAAAAATTAATGCCAGTAAACCAATACACGCTTGACTAATTCTTTTTTTTACTTTTGCAACATCATGATATACTTTCTTTTTCAACCTTAATCCTCCATCATTATTTCTTTTACAAAACTTTGGATGCGTTATTTACTAAACGCATCCATTATCTTTGAAAATACTGTTTTTTGTTTTTCGTCAGCACTATTATTTTCCTCTTCAAAATAATTACTTGGAACTTCTATCTGTGTTGTATTATCTTTTGTAGCAATGCTCATCCCTAGCTTGCTTTCTGCATTAGTTTTTATACTATCTAGCGAACTCATCTTTAAAAGGTCTATTCTAAGCGCTTCATTATTATCTGTAACTACACGTATCTCATTATTAATTGATGCTAATTCTCTCTGTTTTTGATATACTTTAGTATCTTGATGAACTATAAAGAAACCACCAAAAAATATTACAGCTGCTATTTGTAAACATGCCATTCTAGTTTTACGTTGCTTCTCATGCTGTCTTTTTTGTTTATTCCTTTTAGCACGTTCTAATTCTTTTTGTTTTTTATTACTCTCTTTACTTTTTCTTGTAGGCTTTACTACCGTATTACCTTTTACATAATCAAACTCTTTTACTATCATACTATTCACACCCCAGACACTTTATAACTTCCCTTTAAATTCTTTCTAAAACCCTTAACTTAGCACTTCTACTTCTTGGATTTTCCTCCACTTCTTCTTTAGTTGGTTCAATAGCTTTTCTACTTATTAATTTAACTGTAGGTTTTTTCCCGCATACACATATAGGAAAATCCTTTGGACATGTACATGGATCTGCTAATTCTCTAAACTTTAACTTTACTATTCTATCTTCTAAAGAATGGAATGTTATGATAGCCATTCTTCCCCCTTTATTTAATCTTCCTACACCATCTTCAATAGCTTTATTTAATATTTTAAGTTCACTATTTACTTCTATTCTTATAGCTTGAAAAGTTCTTTTTGCAGGATGTGGACCTTCTCTCCTAGCTTTTGCTGGTATTGCATCTTTAATTATTTCTACTAATTCTAAAGTAGTTTCAATAGGTTTTTCTTCTCTTCTCTCTACAATAAAATTAGCTATTCTCCTTGCAAATTTTTCTTCCCCATAATCTTTAATTACTCTAAATAGTTCGTCTATTGAATATTTATTTACAACTTCATAAGCTGAAAAATCATTATCTCTATTCATTCTCATATCTAAATGTGCATCTTGCATATAGCTAAATCCTCTTTCACCTTCATCTAATTGATATGAGGATACTCCAAGGTCCATCAATATACCATCTACTTTTTCGATTTGTAATTCTTCTAATATGCTGTCTATATTATAAAAATTACTATGAACAAACTTTACGTTCTTATAGTCTTTTAATCTTTCTTTTGCTGCCTTTAAAGCATCTGTATCCTGATCAATCCCTATAAGCATTCCCTTTTCACTTAACCTTTTTAATATATGTGAAGAATGTCCTGCACCTCCTAAAGTGCAATCCACATAAATTCCGTCCTCTTTAATGTCTAGATTATCTAAACATTCATTTAATAATACTGAAACGTGTTTAAATTCCATCTTTTTAACTCCTTATTTATTACCAGTTCTGTCATGTTTTCTACTATCTTCTCATAATTTACATTTGAATTATTGTACTGATGCTACTTCTTGCATTTTAAATTTAAAATCTAAATAAAATGCTTATTCTTACTATTTCCTTTTCAATGCCTGCATATTCTTTTAAATTTTCAGGTAGCATCACTTTCCATTCACTTATGAATACATATAGACATCTATGGAGACCTTTGTAATTACCATATCATCTTCAAGTTCTTATCTTAATTTAGATGGAACTATATTACTTTTTATATTTAAGGCATATTTACATTTATTTAATAGTATAAAAATACTCTCCTATTATATACTTTATATCTATTTCAACGTACTTTCAACCATTAACCATTATATTTACTAGTAATTATTCGTTATATTTTAAAAAATTCCTTCTTTTTTATTATTTTTATATAAAATATTGAAATTATTAATTTAAAGCATAAAAAAATATCAGGAAATTTTTAAAATCCCCTAATATTTTTAAACACATATATTTATTATACATTAAATCTGAAGTTAACTATATCTCCATCTTGCATAACATATTCTTTACCTTCAAGTCTGTATAAACCTTTTTCTTTTGCCTTTGCTTCTGAACCACATTCAACTAAAGCATCATAGCTTACAACTTCAGCTCTTATAAATCCTCTTTCTATATCAGAGTGAATTTTACCTGCTGCCTCTGGAGCTTTTGTACCCTTCTTTATTGTCCAAGCTCTAACTTCTTGAACTCCAGCAGTTAAGAAACTCATTAATCCTAAAAGCTTATAAGAAGCTTGTATAAGCTTATCTAATCCAGATTCATCAAGACCATATTCTTTTAACATTTCTTCTTTTTCTTCATCTTCAAGACCTGATAAGTCTTCTTCAAGTTTAGCACATACAACTATTGTCTCTGAATTTTCTTTTTCAGCATATTCCTTAACTTTCTTAACATAATCGTTACTTGGATCTCCGCTCATTATATCATCTTCTGAAACATTACATGCATAAAGTACAGGTTTGTATGTAATTAAGAAAAGACTCTTAACAAATGGAATTTCATCTTCAGTAAATTCTAAAGATCTTGCTGGAAGGTTATTTTCAAGCTGAGCCTTAATCCTTTCCATTATTTCCATTTCTTTTTTAGCTGTCTTATCACCTGATCTTGCAAGTTTTACAGTTTTTTCTATTCTTCTATCTAGTAATTCAAGATCTGAGAATATAAGCTCAAGATTTATAGTTTCTATATCTCTTATTGGATCTACAGAACCATCAACGTGAACAACATTTCCATCATCGAAACATCTTACAACGTGTACTATAGAGTTAACTTCTCTTATGTTAGCTAAGAATTTGTTTCCTAAACCTTCTCCTTTAGAAGCTCCCTTTACTAAACCTGCTATATCATAAAATTCTATAGCAGCATAAACTTTTTTCTTTGTATTATATATTCCTTCTAATACATCTAATCTTTTATCTGGCACTGAAACTACTCCTACATTTGGTTCAATAGTACAAAATGGGTAGTTAGCTGATTCAGCTCCTGCCTTTGTTATAGCATTAAACAAAGTACTTTTACCTACGTTTGGTAAACCTACAATTCCTAATTTCATTAACGTACATTCCCTTCTAATTAAAATACCTCAAAAATGGTTTAAAAGCATTAACATAGATGTAATTACTCTAAAGTCAGCTTTTAAACCACTTATCTTTGTATGTATCTCTAAACCTATTTAAATTAAATATAATTTCTGTCTACATCATAATACTAATTATATTTATTTTCAGCATAAATTTCAATACCCAAAACTTCACCATTTTCTCATGTACTTCTACATTTATTTACCACACATTTTAATATGCACACTGGAAAAAATATTTACGAATAAATTAAACAAATAAATAATAGAAAGGTGACTATAATATGAGAAAAAATAAATTATTATCAGTAGCAATTTCTGCATTTTTATTATGTATTATTCCTATAGAATATTTTCCAAAATCTATAACTATTTCTGATAGTTCTGAGCTTAATTGGTACTATGCTCCTACTGAAGAAAAGAATGCAATACCTGACCCTCCAAAAGAAAGTTCATCCTTCTTAGAAGAAAATGATGCCTATTTTCTCGGAGATACATCTTCCAAAACACTTTACTTAACTTTTGATGAAGGCTATGAAAAAGGATATACTGGGAAAATTTTAGATATATTAAAGACCACAGAGGTACCAGCAGCCTTCTTTGTAGTAAAACCTTATATAGAAGGGGAACCAGAACTAATTAATAGAATGGTTTCTGAAGGACATCTTGTATGTAATCATACAAGCCACCATCCTTCCATGGCTTCTATTCATGATAATGAAAAATTTAAAAGCGAACTTATTGAAGTAGAGAATGCCTTTAAAGATTTAACTGGTGAGGAAATGCCAAAATTCTTTAGACCTCCAATGGGCAAATATTCAAAAGATTCCTTAGAAAAAACAAAAAGTCTAGGTTAT
Source organism: Clostridium sp. DSM 8431 (assembly GCF_900116755.1). Lineage (GTDB taxonomy): Bacteria > Bacillota > Clostridia > Clostridiales > Clostridiaceae > Clostridium. The sequence continues at coordinate 29,820 of NZ_FPBY01000001.1, read as the reverse complement.
AAAACTATTTTTTGGAGTTTTGCTTATAAAGACTGGATCACGGAAGAGCAACCATCAGAAAGCTATGCAATAGAGAAAATAGAAAGCAAGGTTCACCCTGGTGCAATAATTCTCCTTCATGCAGTATCTGAAACTAACACTAATGTTTTAGAAAAAGTTATTAAAGATTTGAAGGAACAAGGATATGAATTTAAATCTCTAAACGAACTTCCTGAATAGTTCTTCTGAGGAATAAAGAATATGCATCTGAAAAATTTTCTTCAGATGCATATTTTTAATTACTTTTCTGGGTATATAACTTCATTAACCTTTTTCATTATAGAATCTTTTCTCTTTAAAGAATTACTTTCTATATCCTTGATTTCTTTTTCAATATCCTTTGCATACTTTTTATCTCTTAAAGAGTTTAAATTTACTTTAACATTAATAATTGAAGTTTCTATAGCTGCATGTAATAAACAAGCTGCACATCCAGCATCTGATAATAACATTTTATTTCCATGCTCTACAGCTATATCAATATTATCATAAAACTTATAACATTCTCTTGTTAAATCAAGAGGTGCTTTCATAGCTTTTAGTGTTCCCTGCATAATAGCCATACTTCTCTTTTTTTTATCTTCTTCACTATCTTTTTTTAATTTATAGCAGTCCATTAATTCATTAAAGTATTTTCTATCAAGTTCCATAAGTTTAACTGAATTTTTAACAAACTTATTGCTAGCCTCTTTAAAATCAAGTACAAGTTTTTTTGTATCAGGATCTTTTGCTTCAAAGCTCTTTTTATTTACAGTTAAAGAATACACCATAGAATTAAGACTTCCTGATAGTGCAGCCACAAGTCCAGAAACACTGCCACCTCCTGGAGATGGTAAATCTGATGATAACTCCATTAAAAATTCTCCAACTTTATATTCATTAAATTCCATACTAATCTACCCTTTCTAAAATTACATTATGAAATAATATTTAATACTAAAGGAAATGTTACTATTGATAATAAGGTAGTAACAAAAATAATTATAGCTGCAAAACTGCTGTCCTTATCTAAATTTTCAGCCATTATTGAAGCCATAGTGCCAGCTGGCATTGCCTGCAGAATTATTATTGTTTTCATCAATATACTATCATCCTTTATAACCTTTGCAATAACAAAAATACCAAGTGGTATTACTATTAATCTTATTAAACTTTCGTAATATACGATCCAGTCTTTAAATGCATCCTTAATATTAATCTTAGTTAATATACACCCTATTATTATCATAGAAAGAGGAGTTGTCATATTACCAACTGTTGTAATACTTTTTGAAAAAAAACTTGGAAGTGAAATATTAAATAACATCATAGGAAGTCCTATATAAACCGCTACTATTCCTGGATTAACTACGATTTTCTTTAGAGATTTCTTATCTAGTTTATCTGAATATAATGCCACTCCATAGCTCCAAACGAAAATATTAAAAAATAAATTAAATATAGATGTATAAACCACTCCTTCAGCCCCATAAATACTATCTATAATAGGAAAACCAATAAAACCACAATTAGAAAATACATTTGCAAATTGAAGCACCTTTTTCTTTTCTTTATCTTTTATAGGAATTAAGAATATATATGATATTATGCCTGCAACTATAAAAAAAATAAAGCTATATAAAAAAGCTTTTACAATATTACTTTTCATAGAACTATCAAATTCTACTGAAAAAGAAGATATTATTAGCAAAGGAAGTGTGATATTTATTAATATGGTATTTAATCCTTTTTGTATATCATAATTAATAAATCTTCTTTTAACACCATATACACCTGCTAATATTATTAAGAATAAAGATACTACATTTCCCATTACCTCTCCAATTTCTACCAATTCACCACTACCCTTCGTATAAATTTCACTTTTTATTATAATATAAAAAAAGGGGGTTATACCACCCTTCTTTTACAATTTATTATATATATCTTCTATTTTTTGGACAATTACGTCTTCATTATAGTTATTTATACACATTTCTCTAATTAAGGTCTTATCATAACTATTAATATTATGAACAAATTCTTTTAATCCCTTAACTAATTCTTTGTGATTTTTATTTTCTACTAGTATCCCATTATAATCCCTTATTATATCTTCAGCCCCTCCATTTTTAGTTCCAAGAACAGGCTTTCCAAGAGCCATAGCTTCTATATATACAACTCCAAAGGTCTCATGTTCTGAGGCTAGTACAAATCCATCACAATTATTAATTTCAGATACAACCTCTTCTCTAGATAACATTCCTAAAAGTTCAACTTTAGATTCTAAATTCAGCTCCTTTATTAAAGCTTCTAATTCATGTCGCTTTTCACCATCTCCACCTATCTTCAAGGTAACATTCTCATCTTTAAATGCTTCATTAAAGGCTTTTATCAAGGCTTCCATTCCTTTGCCTTCAACTAAATAAGCTAGTGAAAATAACTTAACACCTTCATGTTTTTCTGTTTCTTTAACTTTAAACTTTGAAAAATCAACAAGATTATGAATCACTTCAATATTATTATCTGTATAATTTTCAAGTTCTTTTTTAAGACCATTTCCAACAGTTATTAATTTATCAGCAGAGTCATAAGCTTCTTTAATATACTTATAATAGCTATCCTTTACATATACACTGTTTTTTAAAGAACTATGTTCTGTTAAAACAAAAGGTATATTATATTTCTTAGCTACAAAGGCAGCTGATATGCCTCCCCAAAAAGCTGAATGGGCATGGATTACATCTACTTTTCCTTCTTTTTTTACTATTTCTAGATAAAGCTTTTCCATTCTCTTATTAAAAAACTTAAACATATTATGATTTTTAGGAAGATAATTATAATCTTTATATCTATAAGTTCTAAGTCCATCTTCCACTTGAAAACTTAATCCTCTTTTTTCTCTAACCCTTCCAAGTCTTGTAATAGGCCATATTTCATTATATGCTACTGTTACCTTTTCTCCACTTTTTTGAAGAGCTAAGAATTGTTCTTTAAAGAAACTTCCATGTACTTTATTTTGTGGATTTGCATACCATGAAGGTACAACCATTATATGCATATTCTACACCTCTAAAATTTTATTTAATCTTTCTACAATACTATTCCATTCAAAACTATAATCAGGTTCTCCTAAAAGTTCCTGCTTATCTTTATTTAATAACTTTAAAAGATTATTTTTTATATCCTCTTTATTATTTAAAGAATTAATACATCTTTCATGATTTTCTGTAAGCTTTCTTATAGGATCATTTTCATCTCCATATATTACAAATACCTTTCCTTTTGCACCAAAATACTCATATATCTTAGCTGGTATCTGTTTAGAATTTTTATTTCCAAAAAGTAAAAGCACTTCAGAATTTAGCATATACTTAATAGCTTCATTAAATGGAATTCTTTTGGAAACAGTAGCTATAGATAAGTTAGATAGCCTTTCTTTAGCTTCTGCATCATCTATATTTCCAAAGAATAATATATTCATCTTTTCATATTTATCAGGATACTTAATCTTTATTTCTTCTACTGCTTCAATAAAAGGTCTTATATTTCTAAGTTTAGAGAATATTTCTCCTGCATAAATTATGTTAATCTTATCCTCTTCAATTAAATCTGGTTTCTTCTCTTTTTTCATTTCTTCAAAAAATCTTTTATCAAACCCTCTTGTAATTATAAAAGATTTATCTTCTTCAATTCCGTAGCTTTTAATATAGTCTTGTCTATTATCTTCTGTAACAAAAATAAATTTATCAGCTGATTTAACAATATTTTTTTCCATATTACTTTCTATAGTTTTCTTAACTATATTGGAATTTTCTCTAGTTGAATCCTTAAGCCAAGGATCACTCCAATAAGTTATCCATGGTACATTCTTAAATTCCTTTTTTATTTTTAAAGCACATAAATGTGATGAAGGAGGCTCATGCATAGAAAATATTACATCAAACTTTTCTTTTTTCATAAGTTCTATTCCAAACTCTCCAGCTGTTTTTGACCAATGATAATACATATCTGGAATAACAACTGCATTCTTTATACTTCTTAAAAGTTTCATTTTCTTAACATTTCCGCTTGTCTCTGGTACTTTCTCATTACTTTCCTTAGGTTTTCTTGGAACAAGCTTATTAAAGAGTTTTCCCCCTTCAATTAAATGTACTTTAACTTCTTTATTAATCATTTTACTTAATGCTTCATCATAATAAATAGAGTCCTTAGGAAAATCTACAGTAAGTAAATGTACTTCATTACCCTTCATTTCACTTAACTTATTTAAATACTGTAAAGTTTCTATGGCTGCTGAATTATTTATAAATGGTGAATAACATGCAATAAATAATATTTTCATCTTATCCTCCTTATACCTTTATCTTCTTTCTTACTGTTTCAATAACTTCTCTAGCTTCTGATAATCTTAATAAATATATACATAGGAAATAAATAACTGCTGCTACACTTCCACCAATTATAAGTTGAAGAATATTATTTAAGTTTATACATTTATAATAAATAAAAATAACTACTAAAGCCATTATTGCACTTGAAATTAAAATCTTTAAAGCTTTAAGTGACATGCTCTTTATCTCAAGCTTTCCTTGCAGCTTAGTAACTGATTTAAGAAGAAGTATAGATGTTACAATCATAGCAATTGAAGATGCTAAAGACACACCCATAATTCCTATTTTCTTTGATAAAATAACACTTAAAATTATATTTACTATAACTCCTATAACTCCATTTAATGCAGCGATCTTAGTTTTTCCCATAGAAAACAATGTTGAATTTAAAACATCTCTTATACCTGTAAATAATATTCCTAAACTATAACCTAAAAGTGCTGTTCCACCTAGAACTTTAGCTTCTTCACTATATTTAAAGTATGCAATACGCACTACCTTTTCTGAATAAATTGCAGTTCCTATGGAAATAGGAATTAAAAATATAGCAAGATATATAATTGTTTTAGAAAGAATTTGTATAAATTCTTCATGTTTTCCTTCATTTATTCTATTAGCTAACAAAGGATATATTACATTTGAAATAGATGTGGTAACTGCTGTATTTATAAAGGTTATTAAAAGCTGAGCATTATCTAATACAGTAACAACTCCACTTCCAAGTCCACTTGCAATTTTTTTATCCACTATCATATTTATTGAATTAGCACCTGCCCCTACAATTACAGGCAAGATTATTATTACTATTTTATGAACTTCTTCATCCTTAATATTAATAAAGAATCTATATCTATATCCATTCTTTCTTAAAGAAGGAATTTGAGCTAACACCTTAAATGAATTTCCTATTACATTAGCTACTGTTAGACCATATACATTAAAGTCTTTAAATATTAATAAATATAGAATTATTGGTAAATTAAAAAATAGTCCTAGTATTGAAGGTATAATGAAATCTTCATGTACCTGTAATAATGCTATAAAACAAGCATTAATAACTAAAAATAAAAGGTTAACTAAAGTAATTCTTGTAAGATTTGTAGCTATCCTTATAGTTTCAGGACTTGTTTTTGCTCCATCTGTTAATATAGCAACTATTTTTTCTGGCATAAAACTAGATATCAAAAATATTACCAAGGAAATAATTAGCAAAATATTTATAACGTTATTAGCAAACTTATGCATTTCATCAGTATCTTTTTTAACTTTTATTCTACTAAGTAAAGGAAGGAATGCTGTAGATATAGCAAGGCCCACTATAACAAATATAGTATCTGGTATAGATGCAGCTATTTTATAAGCATCTGTATAGTCTGTAGCACCAAACTTATAAGCTATTAACAAATCACGTCCAAAGCCAATAAACTTAGTTATTAAAGCCATGAACATAACAATAATTGTTGATTTAACAATACTACTCTTTTTCATCTAAAGCCACCTATTTTTTACTTATAAAAACCTTCCACAAGAACTTTGGTATAGCTCCTAGCCTTTTTATTCTCCATGGTTCAAGAGCAACTCTATAAAGCCATTCAAGACCTAATTTTATCATCCATTTAGGAGCTCTTTTTATATTACCAGAGAATACATCAAAGCTTCCCCCAACTCCCATGTATATTTTACAGTCTGTATTATTTATTATTTTATCAATAAATCTTTCTTGTCTTGGAGACCCCATGGCAACAAAAATTGCCCAGGGTTTCTTATTTTTAACATCTTCAATAATATCATCACAATTATCTAAATCAAAAAATCCATTATGTGATCCAACTATATTAAGTTTTGGAATTTCCTTTTTAAGATTTTTTATACACTTATTTAGAACCTCTTCTTCTGCTCCTAATAAATATATACTTTTACCTTCCTTAGCAGATTCCTGTAATATTTCTTTCATAATTTCAATGCCAGCTATTTTTTCTTTAACTGGGTTTTTAACTATTTTCGAAGCTAAAACAGTACCTACTCCATCTGGAATAATAATTGAATATTCCTCGTTAAAGTTTTTATTTAGCTTTTCATCATTAAGTCCATTATATAAAACCTCAGGATTTCCAGAAATTATGTTTACTTTATCTCTTTTTAAAATCTCTTTTAAGAACTCATCTTTAGTTTTGTTATATACTTTATAACCTAATATTTCTGTATACATAAGCTCTCCTCTTTATTTTATAAACATTCTATCTATCTGCTGTACTATTTCATCTTCTGGATTTAATTTTTTAGCTATATCTAAGTGAAGTTTAGCATTTTCTTCATCACCTAAATTTAAATAGCACATTACTATATTTGTACACATTTCTACATCCCTAGAAGCTTCAAAGCCTTTCTTAAAGTATTTTAGTGCCTGTTCATAATCTCCTAAGCATGCATAGTTGATTCCTAGTTCATTTACTATTTCTAATATACCAGAATCTTTTTCAAGACCATCATTTAAGTAAACTATAGCTTTTTCATAGTTTTCGAGTTTTCTGTAACCAACTGCAATATAATAATAAATTAGAGGATTGCTTTCAAACTGATCTAAAAGTCCTAAAAGTGTACCTATTGACTTTTCTGGCTTTTCATCAAGCATTTCTATTGCTTTTTCATAAGCTGTAACATTATCAATATCCTTCATCATAGCCTTTATATCATCAGTTACTTCTCCGCCTTTATTTACATATTCATTTATTTCTACCTTTGCCCCAGCAAAATCATCTTTAGCTCTTAATACTATTGCTTTATAAAGATAAGGATCTGGCATATTTATAAATTCTTTTTTACCTTCTTCAATATCTTCTAATAATATTTCTGCAAAAGCACTATCATCTTCTCTTAAAGTTTCGCCAACTAGTAAAAGCTTTTTATAATATTCTTCATCTCCAGTTGCTGTATATAATCCTTTAACTAAAAGGTAAGCTTCTACAAGTTCATGTTCTTTTACTCTACTGGCAACTAAAGTCTTACCACAGTCTTCGCTTTCCTTTAAATTATTTAATATTATTATGTAATCTTCACTATAACTCAAATTGCTGTCTGCACCAAGAGCCATAAGCATACCTTCAATAAAATAGTATATTGGTAGATTCTTTATTTTTAATTCATCTTCCACATTACTAGTAATGTATTTAGAGCTTATAGGAAGATATAAATCCTTTGTTTTTAACTTTACAGCCTCAGGAATACTAGTACTTCTCTTAAAGCCTTCCCAATTGATTTCTAAAAATAATAATTTACCTAATTTTTCTTTAAATACTGCTTTATAATCCATTGTGCACCGCCTGTTTCTTTTAATATCTTCTTATACATTATACCCTAAAAAACGAAAAATGCTATCATTTTAAAAAATGACAGCATTTTTGTATCTTTACTTACAGATATTAGTTTAATTTTTCGTTGATTACTTCCATAACCTTTTCTTTAAATCTTGCAACTTCTGTAGCAGCATTTTCTAAGCTGTTTCCTCTTACTGCAAGATATACTTTCATTTTAGGTTCTGTTCCTGAAGGTCTTACAACGAAATAAGAACCATCTTCTAAGATATATTTAAGTACATTAGAAGTTGGAAGCTCGATAGCTTTCTTTCCTCCTGTAATCATATTTTCTTCAACTTTTAGTTTATAATCTAACTTAGTTTCTATCTTTACTCCATCAATTTCTGATAAAGTTTCATTTCTTAAAGCATCTATACATGCAGCAATCTTTTCTGCACCTTCTTTTCCTTTAAGATCTATTGATACTAATTCTTCTTCAAAGAATCCATATTTTTCATATAACTTAATTAATGCATCGTAAAGGCTCATACCTTTGTTTTTATAGTAAAGAGTCATTTCAGCAATAAGCATAGAAGCAATTACTGCATCCTTATCTCTAACAAATTCACCTGCTAAATATCCATAGCTTTCTTCAAAACCAAATAAGTATTGTCTATCACCGGCATCATTAAATTGTTGAATCTTTTCAGCAATATACTTAAATCCTGTTAAAACATCCATTATTTCTACGCCGTAATCTTCAGCAATCTTTCTTGCTCCTTCTGTAGTAACAATTGTTTTAATAACAACGCCATTACTTGGAAGCTTTTTTGTCTCTTTTAAAGAATCTAATACATACTGAGTTAATAATAATCCTGTTTGGTTTCCTGTTAATACTTTGTATTCACCATTCCCCGCTTTAACAACCACACCAATTCTGTCACAATCTGGATCTGTACCAAATATTATATCTGGATTTTCTTCCTTAGCCATATCTAATGCTAATTCAAATACCTGTGCAAATTCTGGGTTTGGGAAAGGTGTTGTTGGAAAGTTTCCATCTGGCATTTCCTGCTCTTTAACAACCTTAACATTTTCGTAACCTAATTCTTTTAATACTCTTCTTACTGGAATATTACCACTTCCATGAATAGGAGTATAAATAATGTTTAAATCTTTAGCGTTATTCTTTACTAAATCTTCTCTAATAGTTAAACCTTCAACCTTTTCTATATAGGCTTTATCTACATCTTCACCAATGTAGTTTAATAATCCTTTTTCCACAGCTTCTTCTTCAGTAATTGTTTTTATACTTCCAAAATCTTTTATTTCGCTTACAGCTGTAATTATTTTATTTGCCTTTAAGTCTGTAACTTGTCCACCAAATTCATCATACACCTTATAACCATTATAAATACTTGGATTATGTGAAGCTGTAATTACAATACCACCTTCACAGTTTAAATGTCTTACTGTAAATGAAAGTACTGGTGTAGGTCTTAAACTTTCAAATAAAAATACTTTTATTCCATTAGCACATAGTGTTAATGCAGCTGCTTTTGCAAATTCCTTAGACATATTTCTTGAATCATACGCAACTGCTACCTTTGGTGAATCAAAACTTTCATTTAGATAGTTTGCAAAACCTTGAGTTGCTTGTGATACTGTATATATGTTCATTCTATTAGTTCCAGCACCTATAACTCCTCTAAGTCCACCTGTTCCGAATTCTAAATTTTTATAAAATCTATCTTCAATCTCCTTATCATCTTTTATGTTACGTAATTCTTCTTTAATCTCTTCAGATATAATATTTGAGTTTAGCCAGCTTTGATATTTTTCTTTATACACTTTTTTAACCCCTCCTCTACTTATTTACAAGTAATATTATACATCATAATTTATATTTGACAATGAAAAAGTTGTATTTTTTCCAATATTTTACTTTTAGGAGCATAAGTAATATGCTCCTTATACTTTATTTTTCTGCTTCTTTATTTGAATCTTCAGTATCATCAACCCCATTTATCTTTTCTTCTGCATGAAGGTCTGATACTAACTTTCTTTCATTGCTTATAGAAGCTATAACTCCTTCTAAATCATCCATTATAGATATTTCGCTTCCTACTTCTAAATCTGCAAATTTAAATAATTGTCCAAGTTCACCTTTAGACACATCTATATCAACGCTCTTTGGAAGGTCACTTGCATTACAGCTTACTTTAACTACTGCTTTTTCCTTTTGTAATACTTCTCCTTTTTTCATAAGCCACTTTTCACCTACAAAATGGATAGGTACTTCTGATTGAATTTTTTCATCACCACATATTTCTTCTAGGTCTATATGAATGATTTTATGAGTTACAGGGTCTCTTTGCACTTCTTTAATTAAAGCTTTTTCTTCAGTACCATTTATACTAAAGTTTATCATTCCATGATCTCCAACAGAAGAAATTTCTTTTGCTAGTTCTAAAGAACCTACTTCAAACAAAAGATTCTTCATACTTTTACCGTATATAACTCCTGGTGTATACCCCTCTCTTCTTTCTCTTTTTGTATTATGCTTTATTTTTAGGTTTCTCTCCTTTAAACATAGGTTATTCAATATCTTACACTCCTTTTATTTCATACATTCTTTTTAATTATTCCTAAAAACAACATAATTTATACATTTAAATTTTAGAATTTAAAACTTAGAATTAAGAAAGTTTTTTATAAAAAACAAAAAATGCACTTAACCCTTAATAGGCTTAAATACATCTTTTTTTGCAAACTTATACTTTTATTTATCATCTTTTCTTATTATTTTACTATATTCTTCACCAGATATAACACTTATTCCAGCTTTTCTTAAGGTCCTACAAGTTATACCTTCTCCCTCTATTTTCTTTCCGAGAAAGCTTCCATCATAAATATAATTACATCCACAAGAAGGACTTCCTTCTTTTAATATAGCCTTTGTTATATTAGCTTCTTCAGCTATCCTTAAAGCTTCTTTAGCACCTTTTTTGAAATTTTCACTTACATCTACTCCGCTTTTAGAAATAACTTTCCCTTCTAAAGTATCTATAATTTCTGAAGCCTCTCTAGGTGTAGTTAATCCTCCAAGCTGTTCAGGGCATATAAGAACTGCTTTATTACTTCTAAGAAGCTCTAAACAATCTTCATTTATATTATTATGACCATTATATTTGCAGTTTACGCCACATAAACATGCACTTACTAAATACATCATTCCACCTCTTTTATTTAAAAAAGTAGCTACTACAAAAACTTTGTAGTAACTACCCTTAACTTCTTAAATTTCTTCCCACTTAATTTTATCTAAATAATATTTTACGTAATCATCACTCATTTTAGGATTAATAGTATCTTCATCCCTGATTGTAATTACAGACATTGCCATTGCATATTTTACAGTATCCTTTAAAGATAAATTATTCATATATCCATATCCTAATCCTGCAACAAAAGAATCTCCTGCACCAGTTGTATTTTTAACTTCAACATCACATGCCTTTATCTTTCCTTCTTCTTTACCATTAGTATAATAAGTTCCGTCTGAATCTAAACTTATGAATATATTTTTTATTCCAAGATCTAAGAAATATTGTCCTGCTTTTCTTACATCTTCATATGAGTTAATTTTTATTCCAGATAAAATTTCTGCTTCATATCTATTAGGTTTAATTGTATGGAAATACTTTATTAAATGCTTTATTTTTTCAGCTTTAGCTGCTGAAACCGGGTCTAACACAAACTTAGTTTTCCCAGCAAATTCTTTTAATATATGCTCTAAAATTTTAGGATTATCTGAATCTAGAAATGTATATTCAGCATTTTCTATAACTTTTCTCTTAGCATCTATGAAATCTTCATCCATTTCATCTAAAGATGACATATCTACAATTGCTGATACCATTTCTCCTTCTTCATCTAAAATAGCCATATATGTAGGTGTTGCTTTATTTTCTAAAAGCAAACTATGTTCCATATTATACCCAATTACTTTTGAGTGTTCTAAAATATTTCTTCCTTGTTCATCATCTCCGACAATAGATATAAACTTAGTATTTACACCAACTCTAGCCATATTTTCAGCTATATTTCTACATACTCCACCTAAAGAAATTTTGATATTTCCAGGTATAGAATCCTTTTCTGTATATTTACTTCTGCTGAATCCTAAAATATCAACTATTGATGCTCCTAATACTAGTGCATATGAATTATTATCTTTCATTTTATCTCTCCTGTGCTTTATTATGTTGACTACATTATTGTATTATAAGTTATTTTTATAAAAATTAAAATATAATTTTATTATAAATATTATTTTAATTCAACCATGGTTACTCCATCTCCACCTTCACCATAAGCACCTAATCTGTAACTCTTTACGTGTGGATGTTTCTTTAACATCTCATTAATTGCCTTTCTTAATACCCCAGTTCCTTTACCATGAACAATAGTTACTTCTCCTAAATTAGCTCTATAAGCATCATCTAAGTACATATCTGCTCTATAGCACGCTTCTTCTGCATCTAATCCTCTTAAGTCTACTCTGCTTTCTACAGATTTTAGATTTAAGCTTACTTCTCTCTTCTTTTTCTTTTCCTTAGCCTTTTGTACTCCATTAGCTACTCTTAAATCCTTTAATTTAACATTAATCTTCATTATTCCAGCTTCAACTTGAACTTCACCTTTTTTATCAGGCATAGAAATTATAACAACATTTTGATTAAGAGAAGGAAGATATGCATCCATTCCTAAGGTTACCTTCTTTATTTCTTCTCCAGAATTTTCTCTTTCTTTAATTAAAGATTTTTCTTTATTTTCTAAAGAATCCTTAAGCTTCTTTCTTTCTTCTTCAAGTCTTGCTCTTCCACCACCTGAAATGCCCATTTTTTCAAGTTGTCTCATAGCCTTTAATATTTCATCAGCTTCATCTTTAGCTTCTGCAATAATGTCTTTAGCTTCTTTTCTGGCTTCGTTATATGCTTTATCTTTTACGCTTTCTAGCCTCTTCATCTTTTCTTCATATTCACGCTTCATCTTTTCAGCTTCAGCTTTAAGCTTTGAAGCTTCTCTTGCATTTCTATTAGCTATAATACTCTTTTCTTGAAGTTCTCTTATTAAATCTTCAAAAACAAGGCTTTCATTAGATATAGTTTCCTTAGCCTTATTAATTACATCTTCTTTTAAGCCAAGTCTCTTACTAATTTCAAAGGCATTAGATTTTCCTGGCACCCCAATTAAAAGTCTATAAGTAGGTCTTAAAGTATCTACATCAAATTCAACAGATGCATTTTCAACTCCTGGAGTCTTTAAAGCATATCCCTTTAATTCACTATAATGTGTTGTACCTACTATCTTTGAACCTCTATTTTTTAAAGTTTCTATAATAGCTGTTGCAAGGGCAGCTCCTTCAGTTGGGTCTGTACCTCCACCAAGTTCATCAAATAATACTAAAGATTCTTCGTCAGCTTCTTCCATTATTCTTACTATATTAGTCATATGAGATGAGAAAGTTGAAAGACTTTGTTCAATACTTTGTTCATCACCTATATCTGCAAATATTTCTTTATAAAAACTTACAGAAGAACTATCCTTTGCACATATTAATAATCCACTTAAAGCCATTAAATGAGTAAGTCCTACTGTTTTAAGAGTAACAGTCTTACCTCCTGTATTTGGCCCTGTTATCATAAGAGCAGTAAAGTTTTTGCCAAGATATATATCTGAAGGTACTGCTTTATCTGGGTCTATAAGAGGATGTCTTGCACTTATTAAATTAAATGATCCATCTTCATTTACCTCAGGCTTTATACCATTAATTTGAGCTCCATATTTTCCTTTAGCAAATATAAAATCTATGTTTAAAAGTATTTTCATATTGCTTTCTAAAACTTCAGAATTATTCTTTACCTTTACAGATAGCTCCCATAAAATTCTTTCTATTTCAGCCTGCTCTTTTAGCTTAAGTTCTTTTATTTCATTATTTAAATTAACAAGACCCATAGGCTCAATAAAAAGTGTTGCTCCAGTTGAACTTTGATCATGAACTAATCCTGGAACTTGACCTTTATATTCTGCTTTTACAGGAACTACATATCTATCTCCTCTCATAGTATATATAGCATCTTGAAGATACTTGCTATTTGCTCTTACAATAGAATTTATCTTTTCTCTTACAGAAGAATTCTTTTCTTTTAAATTTCTTCTTATTCCATGAAGAACACTACTTGCTCTATCACTTATTTCATCTTCTGATACTATACATCTTTCTATATCAGCTTGAAGACCTCCTATAGGACTTAATATATATCCTAAGTCTTCAAGTCTTTCGAAGGCTTCTTCCTCTTCTTTTCTTGTAAGATATTCCTTCATGCTCTTTGTAGTTCTAAGCATGTTTCCTATATACAAAAGCTGGCTTGTAGTAAGGGTTCCTCCCTTTTTAGCTCTTTCTAATCCTTCTCTTACATCTCTTAATCCTTCAAAAGGAGGATTTCCCTTTTTTAAAATTAAATTTAATGCTTCGTTAGTTTCTTCTAAAGCATTTTTCACATCATAAACAGATTCATAAGGAACTAGAGCTTCAACTAATTCCTTACTTCCTCTAGTTACAGCATATTTTTTTACTTTTTCTTTTATTTTGTTAAACTCTAAAATTCTTAGCGCTCTTTTATTCATTTTCTATTCTACACCTCTTTTATAACATCCTTTAGTGTAATATTTTCCTTCTATTTCTTTTTCTCCATTAAGCATTTTGAATATTTCTCTTACTTCCTTTTCACTTTCATCTCTTAAGTCTATTCTAAAAGTATTTATACCCATACTTTTTAAATCATCTATTTCACCAATTAAGTTTAATGGAGTTCCATTTAATATATGACTTCTACAGAATACATCTGTCATAACTCTAAAGCTTTCTTTCTTATCATCCACAAGAGTAAATTTATCTCTCATACAAGCCTTATTACAAGCTTTATCTGTGCACTTTCCTCCAAAGGTACTTCCTATAGGACAGTATTCACTTACCATAAGTTCAGTTTTTCCATAAAGCTCATATACTGCACCTGTTACACCTTTTTTCATTATGTCTTTAATTTCTTTTCTATTTAATTCAAGACTTAATGAAACCATATTTAAATCTTCTCTATAAAAGTTAGCTGCTTCTGAATTAAATATATTAAGCTTATAATCTCCTATAATCTTCATTTCATCTTTATATATATTAATTATTCCAGCATTTCCTGTTATTAATCCCTTTATGTAAGGTTTATTTTCATCAATTTTCTTAACAACAGCCTTAAATTCCGATTTTATTATTTCAGGTGTATGTATATATATATTAACATCTTTAATATTCTTAATATCTTCAGATGTTATAGCATCCTTTTCTCTGCTATATAAATCAACACCTATATTTTTAACTCCTAAGTCAATTAATGTTTTTAATTGACTTTTAGTAACACATGTAACAATCATATCAACATCTATAGGATCTTTAGCTTTTAAATTTAATTCATTAGGCACTACCTTACTTCTATTTCTTCTCTTCTTTGATAACTTATCTTTTAAAATTTTATCTAAAAGTTCTCTTCTTAAGTTATTTAACGATGCTATTCTTAAAAATCCGTCTTCAAAGCTTTCAAAATTTATTTTATCAATTCTATATGGAGTGTCTCCAGATTTTCTTAAAGCCTCTTCTATTCTTTCCTTATCAAGAGGTTTTTTCTCTGCCTTTTCAACTATATCTCCTAAAACTTCATATTCTATTCCATCTACATAAGCTTTAAGTTTAAGATTTTCATTGCATTTGAAAGATACATAGATTTCTAAACCTATTTTTCTATTATAAGGTCTTACATTTTCAGATAGATCTTCTAGTAGTTTTTTACTAGATGTTCTATATATAGTATCTCCTTCCTTGTAGCCTTCTGGATATAATTTAACTCTATCACCACTAAAAGCTTCTTTAACTTCTTTACCCTTTAAAACAATTTTACTTACAGTAAAGCCCTTTTTGCCAAATCCAATACCATCTCCAAGAGCTATAGAATCCTTTAAAACAATATATCCTTTTGAATCAACTTTTCCTATTTCTATACCTGTATTCTTTGGAATTTGGAAGCTCATCATATCTCTTCCCATATCCTTTTTTAAATATGCACTTCCAAAGCCACCTCTATTAAATAATTGTAAAAGTGTCTTTTTGCCTTTTTGAACATCAAATTCTTCCTTTTTAAGTTCTTTATCTAAGGCCTTTCTATATGTACTTACAACACCTGCAACATATTCTGGCTTTTTCATTCTTCCTTCAATTTTTAATGAATATGCTCCACTTTTAATAATATCTTTCACGTCTTCTACAGTACATGTATCCTTAGTACTTAAAAGGTAACCTTTTTTCTCTCCACTTTTTTCAGAAACAAGTCTATATTCTTGTCTACAAGGTTGTGCACACTTACCTCTATTTCCACTTCTTCCACCTATCATAGAGCTCATAAGACATTGACCCGAATAAGATACACATAAAGCTCCATGAACGAACATTTCAGTTTCTATTCCTAGATCCTTTGATATATGTTCTATTTCCTTAAAGCTTAATTCTCTTGATAATACTATTCTCTTATAGCCTTTATTAGTAAAATAAACTGCTCCTTCTCCATTATGAACAGTAAGCTGAGTAGATGCATGTATTTCAAAATCAGGATAATTTTCTTTTATAAGCTTAACAAGGCCAGTATCCTGTACAATAAGAGCATCCACACCAATTTCATACAAATATCCTACATATCTTATAGCTTCCTTTAATTCGCTCTCTTTTAATATTATATTCATAGTTACATGTACTTGAACTCCATAACTATGGCAGTAATCTACAGCTTCCTTCATCTTTTCATTGTCGAATTCTACAGCCTTTGATCTAGCTGAAAACTTAGGACCACCTAAATATACTGCATTGGCTCCACTATTTACAGCAGCATATACACTTTCCATGCTTCCTGCGGGTGCTAATAATTCTATTTTTGTCATTTTCATCTCTCCTACGTTTAGTCACTAATCCCTATTGTATGTTATAACATAAAACACAGATTAATTCTACTTTCATACAAATTTATAACTGACAAACAAAAAATATCTCGAAATTAATTTTTCGAGACAGTTTTTTTATACTTTATTTTTTTAATATGTTTTTATCTCTTTTCATCTTTGTCATTTCGATTTGAACATCAACTATCTTTTTCTCTAAATCAAGAATTCTATATTTTGCATCTCTTAATTCTTGTCTTGAAGTTTTTCCACTTTCTAATATCTTACTTTTTTCTGATGCTAATTTATCTATTTTTTGTTGCATCTCTTCTATAATAGAATTCTTTTTACTTATTTCTTCATCCATTATTTCTTTTTGCGCTATTTTAGCATTTTCAAATTCTTCTTTTAAAGATGATTGAACTTTTCCTCTTTCTTCAATTTCCTTTTCTTTTTCAGAAATTGTACTACTTAAATCATCATTTATATTTTTTAATTCTTTAATGCTAGTATTTAATACTTCTGCTTCTTTTATTAAAGAATTCTTCTCTTCTTCAATATTTTTATTTTCCTCTTCTAAAACCCTATTTTTATTTTTAACAGACTCAAGCTCTTTAGTCAAAATACTTTCATTATATTTTAATTCATTAATTGTCTTTTTACTATTTTCTTTTTCTTTAGCTATTCTATCTGATGACTCCTTAAGCTTACTATTTGCTCTATGGCTTTCTTTAAGTTTTTCTTCTAAGTGAACTTTGCTATTTCTTAATTCTTCTTTCTTTTTATTTAACTCTTCATTTAATTTATTAGTTTTTTCAATTTCTTTCTTTAATCTCAAAATTTCATTTTTAAGATTATTATTTTCATTATTTAGAGTTTTATTATTTTCCTTTAAGTCTTCTTTTTCCTTACTTAAAATTTCATTACTTGCACTTAAATCTCCTTTTTCTTTATTTAAGATTCTATTACTTTCACTTAAGTCTTCCTTTTCTTTATTTAAAGTCTCTATATTTTTATTTAAATTTTCTATATCCTTATTATTACTTTCAAGCTTTTCTTGTAGTATAGAAGCCTCACTATCCTTTTGTTTTTGAAGATTATCAACCTTTTCTCTTAGTTCCTTAATTGTATCACTTAAAGTTTGATTTCTTTCCTCTAAAGAAACCTTATCCTTTTTAGCATTTTGATAATTTATATCACTTTCATACAAATCATCTGCTATATTAACTGCTGCAAGAACAGCTGCATCTCCAGTACTTAAAAATCTATTTTTTGTAGCTATCTCACTTATTTTTCCATCTACATACTCTGCCACTTGTTTTAAGTATTTTTCATTGTCTCTTCCCTTTAGAGTATAATCTTTACCATTTATATTAACGATAACCTTTATCATCTTAACACCTCACAAATACTTGTCCTATAAAAAATATTATATGGTATTTATATCTATAAAACAAGGCAGACAGTAGATTTTCAACACTCCAAATTGTTACAAATAAAAATGAATAAAACTTACTTTTTTTACACTATAAAACAATTTATGTTAATATATTGAATAAGGAGTGATTATTTTGAAAAGTAAAAAATGTAATTTTAAGTTTTTTATTATTTTATCTTTTACTATATTGTTTTTAAATCAATGTACTGTTTCAAAAGATACTAATAATAATTTTAATGAAGAACCTATGAAGAAGGAAGAAGAAAATAAAGAAAACTGTTCTATTGTTTTTGCTGGAGACATACTTCTTCATAACGCCGAACTTGAAGCTGAATATAATAAAGAATCTAATGTCTACAACTTTGATGAATTCTTTATTAATGTGAAAGATTATATACAAAGTGCAGATATAGCTGTATGTAATTCAGAAACTACATTTTTAGGCAAGAATTCTGGATATTCTGGATATCCTGATTTTAACAGCCCCCCTGAAATTCTAACTTCCTTAAAGACCTGTGGTTTTGACATTGTATCCTCTGCCCATAATCATATATTAGATAGGGGTTATGATGGCTTTATAAATACTGTGAAAAACATAAAAAATAGCGGTCTTGATTTAATAGGAATACAAGAAAATGAAAATGATAAAAATTATGTTATTAAGGATATTAATGATATCAAGGTAGGCTTCACTAATTATTCTTATTGTGGAGAAAAACAATCAAAACATACCTTTAATAATATTGAACTTCCCTCTTCCTTAGAAAATAAAATAAATCTCTTTTCTGATGAAAGTAATATAGATAAATACTTAGAAGGAATTAATAAAACTATAGAAAATATGAAAAAAGATGGAGCCCAATATATTATATTTTATATTCACTGGGGAATCGAATATCAAACTACTGCTAATGATAAGCAAAAATATTTAGCAAAAAAGCTCAGTGAGCTAGGAGTAGATGCTATAATAGGAAGCCACCCTCATGTCGTACAACCTATAGAAACTATAAAAAATGAAGCTTCTAATAAAGAAACTCTTGTCTGCTACTCACTTGGAAACTTTATTTCAAATCAAAGAGAAGAAACTATGGGAAATAGAAAGTCAGAAGATGGTCTTATGATTAAATTAAATCTTGAAAAAACAAATAATAAGGTTTCTTTAAAATCTTATGAATCAGAACCTACATGGGTAAATAAATATAATGATAATTTAGGAAATCCTCATTATAATATTATGAAAGATAAAGATGTATTAGATAACGCTGATGACTATTCTACTGAGGTTTTTAATGATGCAAAAGAATCCTTTGACTCTACTCTAGAAATAATTAACACTAAATAACTACAACTGATAATTTTATATAAACAAATTTATTATAAAAAAGACAGTAGGCAGATTTGAATTTTCACAAATCTACTTACTGTCTTTAAATATTTAATTATTATCTTAATTCAGCACCAAGTTTATTTTCAAGGTTCTTTAATATCTTGTCATGAACCTTGTTTACATCTTTATCAGTTAAAGATTTCTTTGCATCTCTATAAACTATTGCATAAGCGATACTCTTCTTTCCTTCTGGAATTTGAGCTCCCTTATAAATATCAAATAATGATACTTTTTCTACTAATTGTCCACCAGTTCTCTTAATAATGTCTTCAATATCTCCTACTAAAACTTCATCATCTACTAAGATAGCTATATCTCTAGTTGCTGCTGGGAACTTAGGAATTGGTGTGTAGCTTCTCTTAACATCAGCAGCATCAAATAAAACATCTAAGTCTAATTCTGCCACATAACATCTTGTTTCAATATCATAGTTTTCTTCAACATCTGGATGAATTTCACCAAATACACCTGCATTCTTTCCTCTTAAAGTTATACCTGCAGTTTTTCCTGGATGGAATGTTGGATTTTCGCTTTCACGAACAAACTTAGCTTTAGCTATTCCTAGTCTGTCTAAAACATTTTCCACAACTCCCTTTAAGTCTAAGAAGTCACAGTTTCCATACATACCAATTGATAATGTATTCTTTTCAGTTGGAAGTGCATTTTCATCTTCATTCTTTATATAAACTTTTCCTATTTCAAATAGTCTAGCATATTCATTACTTCTTGAGTAGTTTCTGCTTAATGAATCCATCATTGAAGGATAAGTTGAAGTTCTCATAACAGAGAAATCTTCTCCTAATGGATTTCTTATCTTAACAACATTTCTAAGTTCTGAATCTTCTGGAACTCTTATCTTATCAAATACCTTTGGTGAAGTAAATGAATAAGAAATTGATTGGTTAAGTCCTGATGCTATTAATGCATCTATTAAAACTTCTCTAAGTCTTTCATCTCTATGCTTGTTTTCTCTATTAGGAGTCACATCAAACACTGTAGTTGGTATTTTATCATAACCATATATTCTTGCAACTTCTTCAGCTATATCTTCTCTTATAGCTATATCTATTCTAAATGTAGGAACAGTTATCTTTAAAGTATCATTGTCTACTTCTGTTAATAATTCTAATGAATCTAAAGCAGACTTCATTTCTTCTGTAGATATTTCAGTACCTAAGAATTTGTTTATCCAGCTAGCTGAAACTTCCATATGAGAAATTTCCTTAACTTCAGGATATACATCAATAGTTCCATCTACAACTTCACCAGCACCTAATTCACATACTAAAGCACATGCTCTATTTAATGCAATTTCTGCTAAGTTTGGATCTATATCTTTTTCAAATCTTCCTGAAGCTTCTGTTCTTAATGCTAATCTTTTAGAATTAACTCTTATGTTAGTTCCATCAAAGTTAGCACATTCAAATACTACTTCAGTTGTATCATCTTTTATTTCTGAATCAAGACCACCCATTATACCAGCAAGTCCTATAGTCTTATTTCCATCTTTTATACATATAAAGCTTGAATCTAAAGTTCTTTCTACTTCATCTAATGTAGTAAACTTTTCTCCGTCATTTGCATTTTCTACTACTATATGACCTTTAGTTAATTCTCTTGAATCATAAGCATGCATTGGTTCACCAATTTCAAGCATAACAAAGTTTGTAATATCAACTATATTATTAATTGGTCTTACACCAGCTTCTAAAAGTCTTTCTTGCATCCATCCTGGAGATTGAGTAACCTTTACGTTCTTAATCTTTCTAGCCATATATCTTTTGCAAAGGTCTGTTTTAACTTCTACCTTTAATTCATCATTTACATTTCCAGAAGCTTTAACTTCATATGATGTATTTGGCATTTTGAAAGTTGTTCTTAAAGCTGCAGCAGTTTCTCTTGCCATACCAACCATGCTTAAACAGTCAGGTCTATTTGAAGTTATATCAAAATCTAAAATAGCCTTATTAAGCTTTAAGTATTCTTTTATATCCATTCCTATTGGTGCATCTTCTGGTAAAATCATTAGTCCTACTACAGGTTCATCTCCTGCAATACCTAGTTCTTCTTCCGAACAGAACATTCCGTTAGAAACTACGCCTCTCATTTTACCTTTTTTAATTTCTGTTCCATCAGCTAATATTGATTTATGTAAAGCTACAGGAACTTTATCATTTTCTTTCATGTTAGTTGCAGCAGTAACTATTTGAATTTCTTCATCACCAATATTTACTTGACATACATTTAGTCTATCAGCATCAGGGTGCTTTTCTATTTTATTGATTTGACCTACAACAACATTCTTTATATTATCCCCTTGAATAATAACTTCTTCAAGTTGAGAACCTGTTAAAGTTAATATATCTCCAAGTTCTTTTGGGCTTACGCTTACATTAACATAATCATTTATCCAATTATATGGTACCTTCATTTCTTATCCTCCTCTAGAATTGATTTAAAAATCTCATATCACTTTCATATAATAATCTTATATCATCTAGGCCATAATTTAACATAACCATTCTATCAACACCAAATCCAAAGGCGAATCCGCTATATACTTCTGGATCTAATCCACAATTTCTTAAAACATCAGGATGTACCATACCGCATCCTAAAAGTTCAATCCATCCAGAGTTTTTACAAACATTACATCCCTTTCCTCCACATACAAAGCATGTAGCATCCATTTCTGCTGATGGTTCTGTAAATGGGAAGTGATGTGGTCTAAATTTAGTTTTAACATTATCACCAAACATCTTCTTTGCAAATAATTCTAAAGTTCCCTTTAAGTCTGCAAATGTTACTCCCTTGTCTATTACTAGACCTTCCATTTGATAGAATATAGGAGAGTGAGTTGGATCAACTGAATCTGCTCTATAAACCTTTCCTGGAGAAATCATCTTTATTGGTGGTTCTTGTTTTTCCATAACTCTTACCTGTACTGGTGAAGTTTGAGTTCTAAGTACTATATTATCATTAATATATAATGTATCTTGCTCACTTCTTGCAGGATGGTTTTTAGGAATATTTAAAGCTTCAAAGTTATAGTGATCTAGTTCTACTTCTGGACCTTCTTCTATAGTAAATCCCATTGATATGAATATATCTTTCATTTTTTCAAGAGTTAATTCTAATGGATGTCTTTTACCTATTACATTTTTCTTACCTGGTAAAGTTATATCTATAACTTCACTTTGAAGTTTAGCTATCTTTTCTTTTTCTTTAATTTCTTTAGCAGCAGCATCTAATTTTTCTTCAACAACCTTTTTAACATCATTAACCATCTTTCCAACTATAGGTCTTTCTTCTTTAGATAGACCTCCCATACTCTTTAAGATAGTTGTAAGTTCTCCTTTTTTACCTAAGAACTTTACTCTTAATTCTTGAACTTCTGCAGCAGTTTTAGCTGTTTCAATTTCTTTTAAGGCTGTTTCTTTAATTTGCATTAATTGTTCTTGCATTTCTTTTCTCCTTTCAGATTTTGTTTGCCATTTAAAAAGGTTAAAAATATTTATTCATTTTTCTTTTTAGGCTATAATTATTTTTAATGTCTTAGTATCTTACATAACTAAAATTCAGTAATAATAAGTATTTATTATTATAAAAATTATATATTTAGACATTAAAAAAACGCCCCTTAAAAAGGGACGAAATATCCGCGTTACCACCCTAATTGATTTAAATTTAATTATATAAACTTAAATCCAGCTCTAATAAAATTAACGGTTTTATATACCGCCAGAAGCTACTATAATTTCACAACTGGAACTCCTGAGGGAACTTCAACATAAATCTTCATAAAAAGGCTTGCAGTCTATTGACCTTTTCTCCCTGAAAGCGCCATTATGTCTACTTTCTCATTCATAGTTTTTATTTATTTAATTACCTATCAATTATACAAAAACTTAATAAAAATATCAACCATTTTGTCTAACTTTTTCATATATAATGATAGAAGATGCAATAGCTACATTTAATGATTCCGCACCACCAGGCATAGGTATCTTGACTTTCTTATCAGAAATATTATAAACTTCCTCACTTACACCATTTCCTTCATTACCTACTGAAATTGCTATTTTTCCACTTAAATCTTCATTAAAGAAATCCTTCTCCCCTTCTAATGAAGTGGCAAGAATAGAAAATCCTTTTTCTTTAAGTTTTTTTACTAAAGTAAGATTATCATCATCATATACTACTGGCACATAAAATAATGATCCCATAGTTGAACGTATAGTTTTCTCATTATAAACATCAACTGTTCCCTTTGTAAGTATAATTCCATTAACTCCTGCAGCATGAGCTGTTCTTATTATAGTACCAAGATTTCCTGGATCTTGAACTTTATCGCATATAATATAAAAATCTCCCTCTAAAGCTATATCCTTATCCTTCATTTTTACAACAGCTACTATTCCTTGAGGTTTTTCTGTAGCACATAATTCTTTTAAAAGATTATCATCTAGCCCATATACTTTTGTTTTATCTTTATACTCTTTAAGGTAATCATCTAATTTATATTCTTCTTTATTACTTATAAATAGATACTCTATATCAATACCAGCTTTAAAAGCTTCCTGAACTAATCTAAAACCTTCAATAATATACTTTGAGCTCTTACTACGCCCTTTTCTCTCTTTTAGCTTTTTAGTTTCTTTATATAAACTGTTATCTTTACTTTCTATACAAACCAAAGAATCACCTCTTTTACTTATCTTTTTCTATGATTTTTTCAAGTTTCTTTAAGTTCTCATCTTGACCTAAGGCCACTAAAATATCATCTTTATTTAAAGCCACATCTGCTGCTGGAGAAATATTTATATCTCCCTTATTTTTTATAGCAATAATATTTATTCCGTACTCTCGTCTAAAATCTAAGTCCTTAAGAGTTTTACCATTCCACTTATTTAAAGTCTCAATTTGCATAATGCTATAGTCAGATGCAAGTTCAATATAATCTAATATATTTGAAGAAACAAGATTATGAGCTACTCTAGCACCCATATCCTTTTCTGGAAGAATTACTTTATCAGCCCCTACCTTATATAATACCTTTGCATGAAGTTCATTATTTCCTTTTGCAACAATATGACTTATTCCTGCTTCTTTTGCAATAAGGGTTGCCATTATACTAGACTGAATATTACTTCCAATAGCTATTATGGCAACATCAAAATTTCTTATACCTAAATTTTTAAGGGCAGCTTCATCAGTAGCATCTACTTGAACTGCATGAGTTACATATTCTGAAATTTCCTGAACAGCTTCCATACTCTTATCTATAGCTAACACATCATTTCCCATATCATTTAAATTTCTAGCTACAGCCTTACCAAAACTTCCAAGACCTATAACTATATATTGTTTTTCTGACATCTTAATACACCTCTATCCTATTAATACCTTTCCCTCTGGATAACTAAATCCTCTTTGTTTTTGTCTATGCATAAGTGCAAGCATAACTGTTAAAGGACCAACTCTTCCTAAATACATAGTTATCATTATAACTATCTTTCCTATAACAGAAAGCTTTTGAGTTATTCCTAAAGTCAATCCTACAGTTCCAAAAGCAGATGCAGCTTCAAAAAATAAATCTATAAAAGGTATATCATATTCTGTAATTGATAATATCATTGTAACTGTTACCACTAAAGTAACACCTAACATTAAAAGGGCAAAAGCTTTATAAACTAACTCCTTAGAAAATCTTCTTCCAAAAGCTTCTGTATCTTCATAACCCTTTATTACACTTATAAGAGTTAATATTGCAATAGCAAAAGTGGTTGTCTTTAACCCTCCTGCTGTTGATCCTGGTGATCCCCCTATAAACATTAAAAATATAGTAAGAAAAATACTTGCAATTTCCATCTTAGCTAAGTCTATACTATTAAATCCTGCTGTTCTTGGTGATACCGCTGTAAAGAAAGAATTTAGAATCTTATCTCCAAAACTCATATTAGCCATAGTACCTGCATTTTTATATTCTAATAAAAATATAAAAATTGTAGGAAAAATAATTAAAGCTAATGTCATAGTTAAAACTATCTTAGAATGAATAGAAAGTTTCTTATTATTTTTATAATTTAATAGTTCTAAAATAACAGTAAAACCAAGACCACTTATAATAATAAGCAAGGATAGAGTAATTAATACAACTGCATTGCTGCTATATGATGTAACACTACTGTAATTCCCCATTAAATCAAAACCTGCATTACAAAAAGTAGATATAGAATGAAAAAAACTATAACCCATACCTTTTACCAGTCCGAACTCAGGTATAAATTGAGTTGATAACAAAAGAGCCCCTATTCCTTCAACTATAAAAACAAAGCTTATTACATACTTAACCATTTTAACAATTCCATGTATACTTAGTGTATTTAAAGATTCTTGTACATATAGCCTGTCCTTTAATGTGATTTTCTTACCTAATAAAGCTGCAACAAATACCGTTATAGACATGAAACCAAGGCCTCCAATTTGTATTAATAATATTATTACAAATTGACCAAATGTACTCCAATAAGTCCCTGTATCTACTGCCACTAAACCAGTAACACAAACTGCAGACGTAGATGTAAATAAGGAGTCAAGAAAATTAGTATATACTCCTTCTTTTGATGATATAGGAAGGCTTAATATTATTGCTCCTGCCACAATAAGTACTAAAAATCCTATTGATAATATTTGAACTCCATTTAGACTTTTCTTTATTCTCTTATCATTACTTTTCATATTACCACTCCACACCCCACACTTAACACATTAGTTTTTAAATATTTTTCTGTATATAAAATAAAATGCGACTATTAGTCGCATTTTATTTACAAATATATATTAAGCGTTAACTTGTTTTTTAGCTACTTCTACTAAATCAGCGAATGCTTTTGGATCGTTGATAGCTATTTCAGATAACATTTTTCTGTTTATGTCGATTCCAGCTAATTTCATTCCATTCATGAATTTAGAATATGAAAGACCATTCATTCTTGTAGCAGCATTTATTCTTGCTATCCAAAGTCTTCTGTAATCTCTCTTCTTTAATCTTCTTCCTACGTAAGCATTTCTTAATGCTCTAATTACTGATTCGTTAGCAGTTTTGAATAATCTGCTCTTTCCTCCATAGTAACCTTTTGCAAGCTTTAAAACTTTTTTATGATTCTTACGAGAATTAACCGCTCTTTTTACTCTTGCCATTCTTTAAACCTCCTGTACCGTCTCTTATAGATATGGTAATAATTTCTTCATTGCTTTTTCTTGAGTATTTGATACTAGACTAGCTTTTCTAAGATTTCTCTTTCTCTTAGAGCTCTTTTTTGTTAAGATATGGCTCTTATAAGCCTTTGCTCTCTTTAATTTTCCTGTACCTGTTAATTTGAATCTTTTTGCTGCACCTCTATGAGTTTTCATTTTTGGCATTGCTAAATTCCTCCTCTCAGTTTATGCCTTCTTTGGGCCTAAAACCATTGTCATATTTCTTCCTTCTCTCTTAGCTGGCTTTTCTATTACACATACATCTTCCAACTTAGTAGAGAATTTTTCCAAAATTCTAAGTCCTAAATGACCAAGTTCCATTTCTCTTCCTCTAAATCTGACAGTGATCTTTACTTTATCTCCGTCTAATAAGAACTTTCTTGCATTTTTAGCTTTAATATCGATGTCATGTTCTTCTATTGTAAGACTTACTCTTACTTCTTTAACATTAACAACTTTTTGCTTCTTTTTAGCTTCCTTTTCCTTTTTAGATTGCTCGTATATGAACTTCCCTAAATCCATAATCTTGCAAACTGGTGGCTTAGCTCCTGGTGATATCATAACTAAATCTAAATCTGCTTCTTCTGCTTTAACTAACGCATCTCTAGTAGCCATTACACCTAACTGACTTCCGTCATTAGCTATAACTCTTATTTCTTTTTCTCTTATATCTTCATTAACTATATAATTTTTATTAATAGTTTTCACCTCCGAAAAATAAAAGCAATATTCTATATAATAAAAAAACGGCAGTAAACTGCCGCCCTATATTATCAAACAAAATCATTGCGATAAATAACCACACTAGCTGCTAATTTAATGCGCTGTAAGGTGAGAAACGGCTGTTTCTTCTTAACAAAAATTATTTTATCATTAACTCTTCTGCATGTCAACACTTTTTTTATATGTATTTTCTTTTGCACACGTCCTAACTCTATCACCAAACACATTAATAATTGTATCAATAAACTCTTTATTTTTACAATTATCTTTTCCATAAATATTTATACTTTTAGGTGCATTGCTTATCAATCCACTTATTATTATATCTTCAACATTAGCATCTATACCTAATTTACAATCAGATAAATCTTTTAGAAAAGAAGTGAAGATATCTTCATCATATCCATCTGTTACTTTATATGTAGAATCTCCTTCCACATAAATATTGACTTTTTCTATTTTACTTTCCTGTATGTCAACAAAATACTTTAAGAGTTTTACGAATTCTTTATATTCTTTTTCAACTAAATATCCTTCTACTACTTTTTCTATAATACATTCTATATCTTCTCTAAGTTCCCTCATTCTAAAAGTTAGGAAACCATTTATATTTATTTCCTTATTTTCTTCCATACAACTCTGTATTTTATCTAATATACTATTGATTTTATTATTACAATATACAAATAAATCGTTATTAATCTGTTCTTTTCTAAGGAGAACCTTCATAATATCTTCTTCTACTTCTAATATTTCATCATGTTTTAAGAAGAAATATGTGTCTGTTAAAAATTGAAACATTTCTTTTTCTTTATATTTAGATATAACTATTTCATATAATATATTACTTATATATAAGTTAACTCTATTTGTTATTCTTTCATCGTATGTATCATCATCACAGATTAACTTAACTACATGAGTAATGCCTTCCTGGCTTTCTACTATTCCAACTATTATATCTTTCTTTTCTAATACTTTTTTTAATTCTTGTAGTTCACCAACAAAATCTAAATCACCTGAATAAGCTAATTCCTGAACAAGCATGGGTTTTCACTCCCTTCCTACTAATAGTATGTATTAAATTTTCAACTCTATACAAAATTTATTTTTCGTAATTATTTCCTTGATTTTTCACATCTTTAATAGTATTTTTATCTTACACAAGAGATTTTAAGGAGTGTTTTTATATGATATGTTTTATCGATTATAGGACTACAGATGAAGAAATCCAAAGCTTAAAAAAGCTAGATTTAATACCAATTAAAGTACCTAAATCAACAAAAGTATATGAAGCAATTAATGGCCACGTAGATATTCAGTTAAATATTTTATATAAAGAAAAAAAGCTTATTATAGTTCAAAAAGATATAGACAAAGAATTCCTAGATGAACTATCAATGCATGATATTAATTATGTACTATCAAAAAATTCACTTTCTTCAAAATATCCTGATGATATTATTTTAAATGCTCTTATATCTGATAGTATTTTTATTCACAACTTAAAATATACTGATAAAAATCTTCTTCCTTTTCAAAAAAACAAAAAAATAATAGATGTAAAGCAGGGGTATACAAAGTGTTCAGTTCTTCCTGTAGGCCATAACGCTTTTGTTACTAGCGATAAAGGAATTTATACTGCATTAAAAGAAATAGATATGGAATGTCTTCTTCTTCCTCCTGGCGATATTGAGCTTCCATCTTTAAACTATGGTTTTATTGGAGGCATAGGAGGCTTAATAAGTCCTGAAAAATTAGTTATTTTTGGTGAACTAGATTATTATAAATATGGAGATGAACTTTACAAATTTTTATATAAGATGGATGTTGAGCCTATTAGCTTAAAAAAAGGCAGACTATATGATAGAGGAAGCCTTTTTGTTATATAAACTTATATATTATTTTACTATAAATATATATAAATTGTTCTTATATGATTTTAATATTAAAAACTTATTAATAAAAAAGGCTCAATTATGAAATAGAGTGATAAATAAAACTAGCTATTCAAATATAGGTGGACGGCCTTTAAAATTCTTGATTTTATAAGAATGTTTACCCTGTATAAATAATGGATATTCCTGAATTTTATCAAAAATATATTTAAATAAGGATAAATAATTAGCTAAGTATTTAGTTGAAACTCCTCTGTAGACAGAGATAAATCTTTTTATATTGCTGTGAATACTATTTATTCTTTGAATGTTAAAACCTTTGAAACTATGTTTTCCTTTTGGAATGGCTATATGATTAAGCTTACAATAG
>NZ_FPBY01000108.1 GCF_900116755.1 Clostridium sp. DSM 8431 | reverse complement strand
GCCTTGATGGATATCAAGTAAGAAGTGAAAAAAGTATTAATAGATATCTAACAATAATGTTAATAAACTATACTTATTGCAAAATGTATTCTAATAATTCTTATCACTTCAATACTGGATATAAATCTGCTAAGAAGGATCTACAAAAATCTAAAGTAATATTTATCTATGAAGCTGCCGCAAGCGGTACGCCGATAGAAGAAATTTTTGAGTCATTAAAAATAGCTTAGGATTCTGTTTGGTCACTTGACTGTAAAATTTTTCAAGTAAAAATGCACTATCATAGTTAGTAAAATTATTTGGTATCATAATTTAATTTTACCAAAAAATCGCTGTAAGTTTAATGCCTACAGCGATTTTCTTTTTAGGAGAGTTTTTTTACATCCCCTACATTTTATATAATAATTAAATAGGTCCTGCCTTTTTATTTCCTGTCTTTGCTTTACCTTGAATTTCAGGTACTACAGGTTCTCCTTTTCCATAACGCGCCTTGTGATTACTTTCTGTTCCATGAGGTTCATTAACATCAGGCCTTCTCATTCCTGCTTTTGCCATTTTAATCACTCCTTAAAACTTCAATTCATTTATAGTATTTTTATTTATCTTAAAAAATATTCTATACAAATTAAAATTAAAAAGCTTTTAGCACAAGGTACAAATGAGACTTTAGAAAACTTAAGTCCTTATTTTGCAATTAAAATATTAATTTTTTAGTTCCAGAAAAGACTTTCTGTTGGATATTCAGCATCACAAGTAACGTCAATTCCAAGCTTTCCAAATATCTTTTCATCGCTGCTTGAAAGAATTGTTGTTGAATGTGCTTGACAATTCTTTAATAATTTTATTTTATCTAAAGCAGCTTGTGCTTGTGGATTAGTTGCTGCGCATATACTTAATGCTAATAGCACTTCTTCTAATGCTAAAGGAACTTCTCTTGAACCTAAAGTATTTTCTTTTAATTTTATAATAGGTTCTAATATAACAGGAGACATTAAGTAAATATCATCTGAAATATTAGCTAAATACTTAATTGAATTAATTATAGCAGCAGCTGATGCATTCATTAATTCTGAATTCTTACCTGTAATTATAGTTCCATCTTCTAATTCTATAGCTACTACAGAACAAGCTTCATTATCTTTTTCTAATTTAACAGCTTCAGCTTTCTTTCTTGCTGGCATTACAACTTTTCTGTCACTTTCTTTAAGATCTACTTCTTCCATTATAAGTCTTGATCTTTCAAAAGTTTCTTTATCAACATAGCCTTTTTTGTATTCGCATCCTGTCTTAAAGTATCTTCTTATAATTTCTTGCTTAGAAGCTTCTCTAACAACTTCATCATCAACAATTCCAAAACCAACTCTATTTACACCCATATCTGTTGGTGATTTATATACTGATTCTTTTCCTGTTATCTTTTCTA
Source organism: Clostridium sp. DSM 8431 (assembly GCF_900116755.1). Taxonomy (GTDB): domain Bacteria; phylum Bacillota; class Clostridia; order Clostridiales; family Clostridiaceae; genus Clostridium. Next base: position 10,159 of record NZ_FPBY01000108.1, on the reverse strand, counting down.
TTATTCTCTTTAATACTGGGAAACTTTCAATATCTCTATTGTAGTTAACTGCAGTTTCTCCATATGCATCAAGATGGAATGAATCTATCATATTAACATCTTTTAAATCTACTGTTGCAGCTTCATATGCTATATTTAAAGGATGCTTTAATGGCACATTCCATACTGGGAATGTTTCAAACTTAGAATATCCTGCTGAATTTCCTCTTTTAAATTCATGATAAAGTTGGCTTAAGCATGTAGCAAGCTTTCCACTTCCTGGCCCTGGTGCTGTAACTACAACTATTGGCTTGCTTGTTTCTATATATGGATTCTTACCATATCCTTCATCGCTTACAATTGTATCTACATCTGTTGGATATCCCTTTGTAGATTTATGTTTATAAACCTTTATACCTCTTCTTTCAAGCTTGTTTATAAATACAGTTGTTGCTGGTTGACCATCATATCTAGTGATAACAACACTATTAACGTCTAATTCATATGCTCTTAAATCATCGATAAGTCTTAAAACTTCCATGTCATATGTAATACCAAAATCCCCTCTTATCTTGTTTCTTTCAATATCCCCTGCATATACACATATAACTACTTCAACTTTTTCTTTTAACTTATGTAATAATTTTATCTTTGCGTTTTCATCAAAACCTGGAAGACATCTTTTTGCGTGTAGGTCGTAAAATAACTTTCCTCCAAACTCTAAATATAACTTATCATAATTGTTAACTCTCTCTAATATATACTTAGATTGTTCTTCTAAATACTTTACATGGTCAAAACCTATTTTCATACTATACCTCTTTCCTAAAATCATATTTTTCTATTATTCCATAAGGTCTCTATTATGTAAATTAACAAACTGCTATTTTTACTTAAAAGATATTTATTTCTCTAAAATAATCTAAATTTCTTTAAAATATACGTATATAAATTAAAATTGCAAATTATCTCAAAAAATGATAGGATGTATTATGTATCACCCCATTTTTAGAAATAAGAATGGGGTTTAATTTTATTTTGTTTTAAAAATAACCCTCAAATCGTTGGTACTACTCTTTTCGTAAGCATTATATGCTTTTACTACAACCTCATATTTGGTATTTCCTTTCAATCCCTCAAAATCATAAATAATTTTTTTTAGGTATAGGTTTTATTCCATATTGTGACCAAACTTTGCACTCTTTATCTATCACTCCAGTTTCCGTATTGAGGAATGTAACTTTATAATATTCAATAACATCTTTGCTACCCTTAATATTAGCCTGACTTATTTTTATACTACAGGAGTTAGATCCTATATTTTCAATTTCTGCTTTAGCAGAGCAGCTAAAATAAGGTTTCATACTTTTCTCCAATCTACTTTCAGTATATTTATATCCATAAACATTCTCAGCAGTATTTATTCTCCAGTCTTCACCTATATAACTGTTATGAATAAGATCAAGTTTTCTTATTCTTACATCCTCACCTATAACTTCAACTAAAAGCGCCTGACATACTTTATTAACAATAGATTTTTCAATATTTCTTTCAATATCCTTTGGAAAGTCAAAATAACTTATTGTGGATGTATTTATTTCTGTAAACTCCTTTTGATAAATGCTCTTAGGATTATTCAATGGATAATGGGAGTGCCCAGCAAAATGTATAACCTCTGGGTAATTTTTTAATATATCATATAGATCCTCTGTATTCCATTCATCTGTTCCAAAGGCTGTATCTTTTATTCCATGGTGAGTAATTAAAAATATAGGCTTTTTTTCATCTTCTTCATGAGCCTCTTTAAGCTGCTCTAAAAGCCAATCACTATCTAAATAATATCTGCTTCCTCCATACTCACTTTCGCTCTCTCTTGGGCTTAAGGTAATAAAATGATATCCTCCTATCTTTACATTATCCTTAGGCTTTAAATTCATAATAGAAGTAAATATTTCTTTAGTATTATACTCATGATTACCCATAGAAGCTATAATAATAGTATTATCTTTTACATATCTATCTAATATACATTTTACTGTTTTATACTCTCCTTTTTCTCCACTATCTGTCAAGTCTCCTGCTATTACAACAGCATCCAATTTTCTATTTAAATGATAAGCAGCCTTAAGTACATTTCTTAATCTTTTCTGTTCAACTATTTTATTTTGTGTAATATGAAGATCACTTATTACTAAAAATCTTAAATACACCCTTTCTTCTATAGGCTGCAATCTTTTATATTTCATAAATAAATTTTTTAATATTCTACATAGCATAACTGTTTTCTTATCCTTATATATTGTTACATTCTATAATATTAAAAAAAGTTAATTAAGGTTACTATATCTAAACATAAAAAGAACCATCTCAAATTTTCAAGATGGCTCTTTTAAAATATATTTTATAAAAATTCTATAATATCTTTATCAAGTTTTTTAACTCTAGCTAGAGAATAAACATCATAACCATTATCCTCTAAAAGCTTTCTTCCAGGTTGGAAAGACTTTTCTATTACTATACCAATACCTGAAACTACGGCACCTGCATCCTCTATTAATCTTATAGCTCCCTTTGCCGCTTCACCATTAGCTAAAAAGTCATCAATGATTAATATTTTATCATCTTTATCTACATATTTTTTTGACAAAGTAAGTTCATAATCAGAACCCTTAGTAAAAGAATGAACTGTTGTTTGATAAACATCTCCACTTAAAATCTTAGATGTCTGCTTCTTTAAAGTTACCATAGGAAGATTCATTTGAAGTGCTGTCATTACTGTTGGAGCAATCCCAGAACTTTCAATAGTGAAAATTTTTGTAATTCCTTTTCCTTCAAAATATTCTTTAAAACACTTTCCTATTTCATACATAAGCTCTGGGTCCACAGCATGATTTAAAAAGGAGTCTACCTTTAATACTTCCTTATTTAAAGCACGTCCCTCTTTTAAAATTCTATCCTGCAATAACTTCATCTTTACATCCTCCTTCTTCACTCTTTAGTATTTTATTTAAAATTAAAGCTGTTATTGTTCCTGTTGAAATACCTGATGAGAAAATTAATTGTAATCCTTCAGGTAAATTAGTAATAAAATCTGGTCTAAATGTAACTCCTAAACCAAGTCCTATAGAAGTTGCTATAATAAGAAGATTTCTATTATTTATATCAACTGAGCTTAATGTTTTTATACCAGCTGCTGCTATAGTTCCAAACATAACTATTCCTGCTCCTCCAAGAACTGCTGATGGAATTATATTTATAAGTGCTGCAAACTTAGGTAAAAAACCAAGAGCTGCAAGTATTATTCCTGCCATAATAGCAACCCTTCTACTGGCATTCTTTGTTAAAGGAATAAGGGCAACATTTTGACTAAAAGTTGTATTTGGGAAAGTTCCAAGTGCTCCTGCAATTGCACTTCCTACACCATCTGCTAAAACACCCTTTCCTATTATATCATCATTAGCTTCAACACTTGAAACCTGACAAATAGTAGCTAAACATCCTACTGTCTCTATTGTAGTTACTATATAAGCTGGTATAAATGCTAGAACATATTTAAAATTAAAATCTACTCCATAAGCAAAAATATTTGGAATAGCAAACCAACTTGCTTCCTTTACAGTTGTGAAATTAACCATACCAAGAGGTATGCAGATAACATAACCAATAAACATTCCAATAAGTACAGATGCAGAACTCACTATTCCTTTTCCATATCTATTTATTAATAAGGTAATAATTAAAACAAACATTGCCACTGCTACATTTTGAATACTTCCATAATCACTAGAACCTGAACCTCCAGCTGCCCAGTCCATAGATACTGGAATAAGAGTTAGTCCTATTAAACAAACTACTGTACCTGTAACAAGTGGTGGGAATAACTTCATTAAAGGCTTTATAAAAAAGCTTGCTATTATTTCTACTAAAGAACCTAAAATTGTTGCACCTATTATCCCCGGCATGCCTGCAACTGATCCTACTGATATTGATGGAGCAACAAAAGTAAAATCAGTTCCCATAATACAAGGAACTCTTGCCCCAACAGGTCCAATTCTTCTTGATTGAATTATAGTTGCAAGACCTGATGCTAGTATTGTTGCACTAATTACTGTTGTTGATGTTTTTGCATCAAGACCTAATGCACTAGCTAAAACTAAGGGAACTGCTATAATTCCTCCAAAAGCCGCAAATATGTTTTGAAGACCAAGCAAAATTTGTGACGATATCTTAGGCGTATCATCTATACAGTATAGAAGCCCCCTATCTTGTTTTTGTAAATTTTCTTCCAAAATAAAAACCTCCCCCTTTTTTGTAAGAACAAAGTGGCTGACGCCACACTTTTCAGCGCAGGAAGTCACTTTGTAAAGCCTGTCAAAAGGTTCTAAAAGAAAAATAATTCCTTTTAAAATTAATTCAAGTTATTTTTCTTTTAGGTCTTTTGTAGCCTACGATTATTTTTTAACGTCGTAGCTTCTTAGATACCAAAAAACACCGAATTTATTAGTTTTCCCATATTTTTAGATTTTATACTTTCCTAGACGTTAAAAAAACAAATTGCCTCGTAGTCTGCTATTTTACGGCTAGCAGGTAGAAACTTCGGGACCATATTTCCCATGATATACGAGTTTCTTATTATATTATCTTAATTATAACATAAATATAACTTTTTTTCACATTTTATTAGAATTCCAAATATTTATTTTTTATAAAATTTAATTTTTATACATATTTATAAGGCAATACACTTAAGTATTATACTAAAAAGGACGTCCTATAGACATCCTTCAATGAAATATTTACTTTTTATCATTAAGATATTTTTCAATTCTCTTTAATGCTTCCATAATATTTTCCATAGAAGAGGCATAACAAGCTCTTATATATCCTTCTCCACATTCACCAAAAGCATTTCCTGGTATAGTTAATACCTTTTCTTTTCTTAATAAGTCCTCACAGAATTCTTCTGAAGTCATTCCTGTAGACTTTATACATGGGAATACATAAAATGCTCCTAAAGGTTCAAAACAGTCAAAGCCAAGTTTTCTAAAGCCATCTACTAAAACTCTTCTTCTTCTATTATATTCCTTAACCATAGTATTAATGCTATCTTGACCATTTTTTAAAGCTTCTATTGCTGCATATTGTGCAGTAGTTGGAGCACACATTATTGCATACTGGTGTATTTTTTTCATCTGACTTATTAAGACTGAATTTCCACATACATATCCAAGTCTCCATCCTGTCATGGCATATGCCTTAGAAAATCCGTTTATAACTAATGTTCTATCTCTAACTTCTGGAAAAGATGCTATTGATACATGTGGATTTTCTCCATAAGATAATTCAGCATATATTTCATCTGAAATAATAATTACATCTTTTTCTTTAAGTACATCTACTATTGGTCTAAGATCTTCCTTAGTCATGATTGCACCTGTTGGATTATTTGGATAAGGAATTATTACTACCTTTGTTTTCTCTGTTATAGCTTCTTCAAGTTCCTTAGCTGTAAGTTTAAAATTATTTTCTGCTTTCAAATTAATAATCTTAGATGTTGCTCCTGTAAAAGCTGTACATCCCTTATAGGCAACAAAACTTGGTTCTGGTACTATTACTTCATCTCCTGGTCCTACAAGAGCTCTAAGAGCAATATCAATTCCTTCACTTCCACCAACTGTTACTATAACTTCATTATCTGGATTATAGGATAAATCAAATCTTCTTTTTAAATATTTAGTAATTTCTTTTCTAAGTTCTACAAAACCAGCATTAGAAGAATAATGAGTATGTCCTTTCTCTAATGAATATATTCCTGCTTCTGCTATATTCCAAGGTGTAACAAAATCTGGTTCTCCAACACCTAAAGATATAACATCATCCATTTCATTTACAATATCAAAATATTTTCTTATCCCGGATGGGGGCATGTTTTTCACATTGTCCTTTATCATATTTTCTAGTATCATATAAATATTGCCTCCCTATCATCGACCTTTTCTTTCTTAAATATAGTTCCGTAATCTTTGTACTTCTTCAAAATAAAATGAGTTGCTGTTCCATTTACATATTCCTGACATGCTAGTTTTTCAGATACGAAAGAAGCAATTTCTTGCATACTCTTTCCTTCAACCAACACAATTAAATCAAATCCACCAGAGGACATAAGATAACATGATTTAACATGATTAAACTTATATATTCTCTCAGCTACACTATTAAACCCTTCGCCTCTTTGTGGTGTAATTTTAACTTCAATTAAAGCAGTAACTTTTTCTTTGCCTTCTTCTTCCCAATTTATCATGGTTTTATATCCAGCAATTATACCTCTTTTTTCATAGTCTTTTATTATAGCTCTAACTTCTTCAACTGTTCTACCAGTCATAACTGCTAACTGTTCATCTGTGTACCTGCTATTTTCTTGTAAAATCTCTAACAATTCATCCATTTTATTTCCTCCTTTTGAAAAAATGTTTATACCATATTTCTCTAAAACCAATATATTTTTAAGATGTGATTTTTTATAAGTGACAGTCTAATTCTTTTATTTAGCAACTAAAACTTAAATTATCTAGTGCAGGTGAAATCTAAGTTTATTATACTTTTTTGACCCTTTAACTTATTGCAATTGCTAGTCTTCCCACTTTTAAATTTTTTCTTTTGCGGCCTACAATTATTTTTTAATGCATTTGACAACTTCCATATGAGAAAGCCAGTCAAAATCAGTGTTTAGCATCAAAAAAAATTTATATTTTCCTATGCATTAAAAAAACTTCATCCCTAAATAAGGGACGAAGTTAAATCCGCGGTACCACCCTAATAAGCAGAAAATTATTCTGCTCTCTCAAGTATCAGAATACAAAATTTATATTCTTCCTCTGTAACGTGAGGATCACGGCGTTATCTACATTAAAAAAAATCTTAGTTCTCAATAAGCAATTCAAAGGCTGCCTTCTTAAAAAAATTCTACTGAGTTTCCACCTTTTTCTCAGCTCTCTTAAAGAATTAATTTTAATACTCTTCCTTATCACAATCTTTACTATTATATACTTATTATTATCCTTTATTAATTATTCCAAGTCAATATGAAATTCATCTTAAATTTATCATTTTTCAGCCTTTAATATTGTTTTTTTATGAATTACATACATTACTTATTGTTTTTTGTAATAAAATGATATAATGCTCCAAGTTTATTTGCATTATTGCCATATACGCATTTTCTAATAACAGGTCTTATAACTCCATCATTTAATTCTATAAGTTTATCTATATATTTTTCAATATTTAAAATAAAGTCTTCTCTCTCACAAATTGCTCCTCCAAGTATTATTACTTCAGGGTCATAAGTATACTGAATATTATAAATACCTATTGCCATGTATCTATAGTACTTTTCAACTTCTTCTAAAGCATCCTTATCTCCCTTATTAAAAAGTTCAAAAACCTTTAAACCATCTAATTCTTCTTTTAAGCCTTTTCTTGTAGCAACATTTCTAGCTAATGCAGTTGTAGAGCCAACTGCACTCCATGATAAAAAAGGAGTAGCTGCATTCTCTTCATCATACCCAACAATAGAATAACCAAATTCACCTCCATGCTTATGTATTCCTTTATGAATTCTGTTATCCTTAACTATTGCTCCTCCAATACCACTACCACATACAACAAAAGCAAGATCCTTTTCTTCTTTACCTGCTCCAAGCCAGCACTCTCCAAGGGCTGCACAATTTGCATCATTTTCAAGTTCTATTTTAAGTCCTGTTTTTTCACCTAATATTTCTTTAAAATTAGGTCCATGAATATATGGAATAGCACTAGATCCCCCAATTATTCCAGTTTCACTATCAACTGCACCTGGAGCACTTATTGCAATTCCTTCTATAGGATATTCCTTTTTATTTTTATTTGCTAAATTTGCAAGACTATCAAAAAATTCTTCTATATTTTCTGCAATTTCTATTTTTTCATTATTTAATATTTTACCCTCTTCATTAATTAAAGAAGCCTTAACAGAACTTCCCCCAATATCAAATACTTCATATATTTTCATCTATATCCCCCCAGTATTTTATTCTCAAACTAATTTTATCATTTTAAGAATTTTTTAACAATAAAATGTTTACATTTTATCTTTATAAAATAAAAAGATGTATACAAACGAACTAAATCATTCATATACATCTTTTAGATTATAAAACTACTTTTCTTCTTTTTCCTTTTCGTGGCTTTGGATTTTCCCTTGCTTTTCCCATATTCTTTCTTCTTTAAGATGATGTAATAACATATCTAAAGTCCACTCTATAGATGTTTTTGTAACAATTGCCTTCATAGAAGGGGCCAATCTCATCTTTTTCATATTATCAATAAATACATTTACTTTTCTTGGTTCTAAACTATTAAAAACTATAGCTCTATCTTTAATTGAACTTTGAGCTCCGTCTTCTTTTATTTTATTATTTAATATATCATTTATTATAGAATCACCATTTTTGTATGAAACTCTTATTAAATCTTTTATACCTATCATAGAGGCATATAATCTTATAGTTTTAAATTCCTTATCATTAAAATTACATAATATAACACATTCTCTATTATTAATCATGTTGCACTTCCTTTTAACCTTATTTACATAATTTTATTTAAATTTTTTATTTATATTATTTATATAATAAAATTCAAATAATAATTATTAATAATATTATCATAACAAAAAAATAATAATTTCTAAAGAATTTGCCTATAATTTATATGCTATAATATACAGAATAAATAAATATAAAAGGAGATAGGTTTATGAAAAGGAAATCACTTATTAGTAAAGCAATAATCACAGTATTATCTGCTAGTTTATTTTTAACTACTTTAAGTCCAATAGCAGCTAAAGCTGATTCTTATACAGTTGTTACTTTAGGTGCTGATTTAACTCAAACTCAAAAGGATGATATGTTAAAATACTTTGGAGTAACAAAAAACGATGCTGAGATTATTGAAATAACTTCAGAAGAAGAATATCAAGCTTTAGGAAATATTGCTTCATCTGCTCAATTAGGAAACAAGTCAATTTCATCTTCTTATGTTGAGCCAACTTCTTCAGGAGGATTAGATATATCTACTAATAACTTAACTTGGGTAACTGATGCAATGATTAGAAATGCACTAATTACTGCAGGTGTAGAAAATGCCGTAGTAAAAGCTTCTGCACCATTTAAAGTTTCTGGTACTGCTGCTTTAACTGGTATCTTAAAAGGTTTTGAAACTAGTAAAGATGGACAGACTATTGATGAAGACAAAAAACAAGCAGCTAATGAAGAGCTTGTTGTAACTGGTGATTTGGGAGAAGAAATTGGACAAGATGATGCTACAAACTTAATTAACAATATTAAAAAAGATGTTATTAAGAAAAATCCATCATCTGATAAGCAAATAGAAAAAATCGTTGATAAATATTCTGATCCTTACGATTTATCTGAAGAAAATCGTGAACAAATCGTAAACTTAATGGAAAAAATTAATGCTCTTGATCTTAATTATAATTCATTAAAAGAGCAATTAAATGACGTTTCAGCTCAATTAAAGGACAAAGTAAGTAATGTAGATGCTCAAGGTGTATTAACTAGACTTGGTAATTTCTTTTCAGACATTTGGACTGCAGTAAAGAATTTATTCTCATCAGATGATAGTTCTTCAAATACTAATACTACTTCTAATAATAGTAGTAATACAAATAGCACTGAAGCAACTGATAATAAAGATACTACAAGCAATAATAATACTTCTAATAATGTAGCTCCATCTAATAATGCTAGCAATAATTAAGGTAAATAAAATATTATATTAAATAACTTACAAAAAAGGTGTATTTGAAAAATGATATGATACCTCTAAAGTAGACATGGTAAATAACCAAACTCTACTTTGGAGGTATTTTTTTATGGGAAGAAAATTTAAATATTCAGTTGAAGATAAAATACAAGCGGTTAAGGATTATCTTTCAGGACGGAAGACTACCAAACAAATATGTTCCGAACTAGGAATAAGATACAACAGTAATCATGGAAATATAATCCGTGTTTGGGCTAAAAAATATAAACTATTTGGGGAATCTAGTTTGCATGATAAGCCTCATAATAAATCATATTCTTCTAACTTAAAAACAGAAGCAGTAGAAGCTTATATT
>NZ_FPBY01000317.1 GCF_900116755.1 Clostridium sp. DSM 8431 | reverse complement strand
TTATCTATATCTGTTCAATTTTCAAAGACCAATTTATCTCGTCGCCTTCAAGCGACTGTTATATATTATCACTCAAGCGAAACTCTGTCAACAACTTTTTTCAATTTTTTTCATTTTTTAAAAACTAAATTGTAATTTGTTATTTCCTTTTGTTTCTTGTCTGCCTCAGCGACGTGTTTTATCTTACCATGTTATTATTACTACACAAAATGTACTTTTTTCAATTTAACAATATTATTCATTATATAATACATTTTTCTTCAATATATTCATTTTTTCTTATATGGATATACCAGGACAAGTTTTCTCTATCATCTTCGATATTTTGCAAAAAACAGCCCATTTATGCTTGAATTATTGAACTTTAACCTTCATTTTTATTTTTTCTGCTAGTTATCATATAATATACATATTAATTAAATTCTTAGGGGTGATTTTTTTGAAAGAAATATTACATAATAATTGGAACAACATAATAGGAGATGAATTTAATAAGGACTATTATAAAAATCTACATAACTTTTTAGTTACTGAATACAAAACAAAAGTTATATATCCTAATATGTATGATATTTTTAATGCTCTTCATTATACTGATTACCAAGATGTTAAAGTTGTTATTCTTGGCCAAGATCCTTATCATGGACCAAACCAAGCTCATGGTTTAAGTTTTTCTGTAAAGCCTGGAGTTCCTACTCCACCATCTTTAAAAAACATATACAAGGAACTTCAATCTGATTTAGGTTGTTATATACCAAATAACGGATATTTAAAAAGTTGGACTGATCAAGGTGTTCTATTATTAAACACAGTACTTACAGTTAGAGCTGGAAATGCAAATTCTCACAAAGGAAAGGGATGGGAGATTTTCACCGACAGAGTTATTTCTGTTCTTAATGATAGAGAAGAGCCTGTAATTTTTATTTTATGGGGTAATAATGCCATTAGTAAAAAGAAATTAATTACTAATGAAAGACATTATATTTTACAATCTGTTCACCCAAGTCCTCTTTCAGCAAGCAGAGGTTTCTTTGGTACAAAACCTTTTTCAAAAACAAATGAGATATTAAAAAGCTTAGGTAAGGAACCTGTAGATTGGCAAATAAAAAATATATAAGAAACAAGGTGGCTGGTGCCATGCTTTTTAAATAAAGATTGTCATTCAAAAGATTATAAAGTTTATATTTTCTTTTACATAAAAAAAGCACTAACAAATTGTTAGTGCTTTTTTTGGTGGCTCGACCTGGAATCGAACCAGGGACACGAGGATTTTCAGTCCTCTGCTCTACCGACTGAGCTATCGAGCCATATTACCTAGCAACGTCC
>NZ_FPBY01000042.1 GCF_900116755.1 Clostridium sp. DSM 8431 | reverse complement strand
GAAGAAGTAATTTTTTCTTTATTATCTGACTTAGCTTTTAAATTAATAGCTTGAAGAACTACTGGAGCATTTTTAGCTTTAACTCTTTTTCTGTGATAAAAGAATTGGCTAGGATTAATATTACGCCCTTGCAGAATTGTTTTATAGATATTTTCTTATCAAGAGAAAAATATTCTTCTATATATTTTTCCCAAGTATCATTATCTAATTTTATATACATAAGTACCCTCCGAATAAAATTTATATTTTTATAAATTTTACCAAGAGGGCACTTCTAATATCTAGATACCAAATCCTTTACGCTTACCTTGATACCATCTTTTCTTGAATTTTATTCCTCAGTCTTATTATCTTTTGGTGCATTTACAACATATTTTTGATATGTTGTAGAGGATGCTGCATATCCTGGATATTGAGTTTCTATTACATCCTTAAAATATGCTTCATATACCGCTTTAGCAACTGGTGCTGTTGAAGAACCATGACCTCCATCATAAATAACTCCTACAAAAGCTATTTGTGGGTCCTCTAAAGGTGCAAAACTTATATAAGTAGCATAAGGTGCTCTTCCAACTTCTGTTTGACTTTCACCAAAATCAGCTGTACCAGTTTTTCCTCCTGTTCTTATTGGAAAACTTGAAAATACTGCTGCTGCTGTACCACCTTCGTCATTATTTGCTTTGTACATACCTTCTCTTACAGCTGCAAGTGTTGCCTCTGAAATATTTAATTCATCTAAAACTTCAGGATTAAATTCTTCTACTAATTCACCATCTGGTGTAGTAACTTTATCTACAAAATGAAGTTTATATCTTGTTCCACCATTAGCTAATGTTGAAACATATCCTGCAAGTTGCATAGGAGTAAAGTTATTCATACCTTGACCTATAGCTGCATAAACTTCTTGAGCTGGCGAAACAATTTCAGCACCCTTATCATTTATTACAAATCTTGCAATAACATCTGCAACAGTTTTTGACTGTGAATCAAGATTAAATGTTTTATTATTAGCTTCATAAGCTTTAACATTTTCCTCATATTTTTCAGAATTATTCATTATTGTTTTTACATCATCTAATATATATTCTGAAAACTCGTCTGTATTTAATGCATCGTCGTCTACTCCAATTTGAGTAAATCTTTCATTAATTTTCTTCTTTAATGTAGCTTTTGCATCTTTTACTTTTTCATTATCATCTTCACTTGTTGAATAGTCAAAAGGAATAAATGTTGTAATTCCTCTATAATCTCCTCTTTCTAAATAATCTCTTAACTCAAACTTTGAATAAAGTATAGATTGATTTTTAAATGATTGAAAATTATACACTTGACCAAAGTTTTCTTCTATTTCAATTCCTGTACTTGGCTTTTCATTACTATCAGGATCAACTCCAAGTCCAAACTTCCATGCATATTTAGCCAATGAATCTAATGCATTTATATCACTTCCAGCTTGTTTGTATAATCTATATGCAACTTCATAAAAATAGTAGTTACATGATACTTCAAGAGCATGAGTAATATCTGTTGCTCCATGGCTGCTATGATAGTTTGTATATAATAGACATTCTGGTCCAAAAGACTTTCCATATGTTTCTGGATGAACATTAAATTTTCCACTATCATATATAGTTTCACTTACTCCAACTACACCTGACTCAATTCCTGCAACACCAGTTAATGGCTTAAATGTTGACCCTGGTGGAATTAACCCTTGAGTAGCATAATTATAAAATGCTCTTGGATAAAGATCATAAGAATCAGTTCTAACTCCATTTTCAAGGGGGAATAACTCATTAATATTTTTTGAAATTCCTCTTGAATTTATAAGATTTTGACCAAAAGTCTCTAAATCAGGACTAAAGTAACTACTTATTAAATCTGCACTCTTCTCTTTATCTACAGTAAAAATATTAGGATCATAATTAGGATATGAAACACTTGCAAGTATTCTTCCTGTTTTTACTTCAACAGCAATAGCAGCTCCTCTAGTAGCTCCTGTATATGAAGAAGTAGTTCTTATTTTTTCCATGGTATCAGCTAAAGCTTGCTCTGCTGCATACTGAATATTCTTATCTATAGTAAGATGTACATTGTTTCCTGGATAAGACTCAAGCTTAAATAATTCTTCTGTTACTCTTCCCTTAGAATTAATTTTTACTGTTGTTCCACCCTTAGTTCCTCTTAATTGTTCTTCAAAGGCTGATTCTATACCTGAAATTCCTATATAGTCTGATGAAACATCATATCCTCTAAGCTCATATTTTTCCTTATTAGAACTATTAATAGATGATAAATATCCTAATACTGATGAAGCTAAAGTTGAATATGGATAATATCTTGTTGGTTCAAGAGTAACTTCAATCCCTGGAAGGTCATTTAACTTCTGAAGAATAATTAATGAAGTATCTCTTTTCATATTTTCAGCTAATGTTACATACTTATACCCACTAAAGGATTGCATTTTAAGTTCATCTCTAATCATCATATATGTTCTTAATTTCTCATATGTAATACCTTCATTTAATATGACCTCAAGCATTTCTTCACCAGTCATCTTCTTATACTTTTCTTTTTCTTCATCTGATAAATTTTGTGTCTTAATTTCAATCAAATTATATTTTTTAATAAGTTCATAAAAAGCATCTTCTGCCGAAATTTCTAGAAGCCTATTATTAAGTTCATCAATTTCCTTATCTGTAAGATCCTCAGCATTATCTCCAAATAACTCTTTTTTAATTTCTTCATCAAAGCCTCTATCTTTTAAAAATCTTAACTTTTCAGCTTCCTTATCACTTTCATCCGTACTGCTATACTCAAAATATGGTTTATTATTATCATCAAGTTTTAAAATAAAATTATCAATGATACTTTCACCATTTTCCTTTAAAATACTTTCAACTGAATTTATTGTTTCAAAAAACGTCGAGTTTGTATCAGTAGTATTGGTATATGTCATTGTATATGTCTGAATATTAGTTGCTAATATATTTCCTTCAGAATCATATATAATACCTCTTGGCGCCTTTTCTGACACAAACTTTGTTGATGTTGTATCTGCTCTCTCTTTGTAATCATCATGTCTTATAACTTGTAAATATACTAATTTAGCGCCTATAACTATAAAAATTATAGCCATTATTATAATGTAAACAGAATATCTCGATAACTCTTTTTTCTTCTTTGGTTTATTAACTATCATTTAGAACCTCCAGGCTTTTCTCATATCCTCCCTTTCGAAAAATTTCAAAATTATATTATATGAAAAAAGCATTATTACTGAATTGTAAAGCGCCGTTTTTACTCCCCTTAATAGATCTACATTTAAACCTATAAAATGTAGAATTAAATATATACCTAGAACTTTTAGTATTGTACCTATAAAGATAGTTATTATTGGTATCAATCTCTTCTCTCTCCATATTCCTTCTCCAATACTTCCTGCTATATAGCAACAAAGAGTATTAACTAATGCATTTACTCCAAATCCATTTAAAAAAAATATATCCTGCAATAACCCACTGATTACACCTATTAATATCCCCTCTTTTTTACCATTTATTATAGAATACGCTATTGAAAATACAAATAAAAAGTTTGGCCATGTTCCTCTTATTGCTAAAAAAGGTGAAAACGTATTATCTAATATTAATAATATAATTACCATTAAAATCAATATTAATCTCTTTTTCATATTTCACCTCTTAGTCATATTTTACTTCTGTTTTGTCTTTTGGTGCTATAATGCATAACTCCTCAAGTTTATTAAAGTCAACAGATGGCTTAACTATTGCAGTTTTCATTACCTTTACTTTATCTTCTTCAACTGAAATAACTTCTCCAACTCTTATTTCTTTAGGATAAAGCATTCCAAGGCCTGAAGTAATTATCTGATCTCCTTCTTGAACCTCTGAGTCCATAGGAAGATTAGAAACCTTTAATAAGTACTCATTAGAATTATTAGTATATCCTTGAAGTATTCCTGTATTTTTTCTAGTTTTTTCATCCATAACACTAACATTAATGTTTTCATTAATTATAGTTTGAACAATAGACCAATTATTTCCCACACTTGATACTTGCCCTACAAGTCCTTCTGAAGAAATAACTACCATGTTCTTTTCAATACCATCATTTTGTCCTTTATCTACAACATAACCATCTATAACTCCGTCTCCAGCATAAGCAATTATATTGATAGCTATATAGTCATAATTTGCATTTCTATCTTTTAAATCAAGTAATGATTTTAATCTTTCATTTTCTGCTTCTAAATCAGCATCTTCGGTAATTTTATTTTTTAATTCTTGATTTTCCTTTGCAAGTGCTTTATTTTCGGCTCTTACAGATGAAAAGTTTAGTATTATATCAACAAAATCTTTTAAACCTCTGTTCATGTTATATGCAACTTTTTGAATTGGATTAAGAGTATCGCCTGCTATACTCTCTATTCCTTTAGCATTTCTAGTTGCTGTTGCAGTAATTAGCCCTAAAAAGGCAACTGACAGCACTATTACAGTAACTGTCAGTTTATTCTTTAAAAGCTTCATTTATTTTAAGCTCTCTCTTCTCTGCTTATCTTGTCGAAGTCCTCAAGAGCTCTTCCTGCTCCAAGAACAACACAATCAAGTGGTGCTTCTGCAATATGTACAGGCATATTAGTTTCACGATTTATTAATGTATCTAATCCTTTTAGTAAGGCACCTCCACCTGCAAGCATTATACCTTTTTCCATTATATCAGCTGCTAGTTCTGGTGGTGTCTTTTCTAATGTAGTTTTTATTGATTCTATAATTGCATATACAGGTTCTTTAATTGCTTCTCTTATTTGAATTTCAGAAATTTCAACTATCTTTGGAAGACCTGTTATTAAGTCTCTTCCCTTAACTTCCATTGTTACATCTTCATCATCTATTTTATAAGCTGAACCAATTTCCATCTTTATTTGTTCTGCTGTTCTTTCACCAATCATTAAGTTGTATTCTTTTTTAATATAAGCAATAATTGATTGGTCTAATTCGTCTCCAGCTACTCTTAAAGACTTACTTGTAACTATTCCTCCAAGAGAAATAATAGCAACTTCTGTAGTACCGCCTCCGATATCTACTATCATACTTCCTGTTGGTTCACTTACTGGAAGTCCTGCTCCAATTGCTGCTGCCATTGGTTCTTCCATTAATACAACATCTCTTGCCCCTGCAAGCTTAGTTGCTTCTTCTATTGCTCTTTTTTCTACTTCTGTTACTCCTGATGGATAACATACTATTATTCTTGGACTTTTAAATGATCCTTTACTTACTGCCTTTTCAATTAAAGACTTAATCATTGTATGAGCAACATCAAAATCTGCTATTACACCATCTTTTAAAGGTCTTATTGCAACTATATTTCCAGGAGTTCTTCCTATCATTTGTTTAGCTTCTGCTCCTACAGCTAACGATTTCTTTGTAACATTATTAATTGCTACAACTGAAGGTTCTCTTAATACTACCCCTTTTCCTTTTACAAAAACAAGTGTATTAGCAGTTCCTAAATCTATTCCCATGTCTTTACTACTTCCAAAAAAGCCCATTGTTTTTTCCCCTTTCAGCTATATAATTCCTTTTTCTTTTAAACTAATATATTTTTTATTACCTATGATAATATGATCTAGCAATTTTATGCCCAAATTTTACCACATTCTTCAATTCTTAAGGTAATATTTATATCCTCTCTACTTGGAGACGGATCTCCTGAAGGATGATTATGACATATAATTATAGATGCTCCTCCACATTTTATTGCTTCAGAGTAAATCTCTCTAGGATGAACAATTGAAGAATCTAAAGTTCCCTTAAATATGTCCCTAATCTTTATGATATTATTTTTAGTATTTAAGACTATAAGTCTCAGAATTTCCTGATTTACACCAATCCATTCTGAACTAAGCATATCCCCTAAGTCTTTGGGCGATTTAATTTTGACTCTATTAACATTAGATTTTAAACTATTAAATCGTCTGAATAATTCTGCTAGTGCTATAATTTGAGCACCTTTAACTGATTTTATACCTCTTATTTTTACTATATCTTCATAAGATATGTTCAATAAGCCGTTTAATCCATCAGTTTCGCTTAAGATACGATTACTCAATGTAAGCACATTTTCACCCTTTGCACCGCATCTTAATATTATTGCAAGTAACTCTTGGTCACTTAATGTATCTGCTCCAAAATTAGCGAGCTTTTCTATTGGCCTCTCTTCTTTCGGAATATCTAAAATTTTAAGATTGTTGTCCATATTATTTCTCCTAATAATACTTCCCTCAACCCCCAATTTAACAAACTTTTTTTATCATTTTATTTAGCTTATTTAGTGGTAATCCTACCACATTATAATAACACCCTTCAATTTTTTCAACAAACACTCCAGCTCTTCCTTGAATTCCATAGGAACCGGCTTTATCAAATGGATCACCAGAATCTATATAAGTATTAATTTCTTCCCTAGTAAGCTCTGAAAAAAATACTTTAGTTTCTACAAAATCTTTTAATATTGTATTTGTTTCTGTGTTTATTACAACTACTCCTGTATATACTTTATGAACGTTTCCACTTAATGAAGAAAGCATTCTATAAGCATCATCTCTATCTTTAGGCTTTCCAAGAATTTTCTCGTCTAAAGATACTACAGTATCAGCTGCAATTATTATTGAAGGTTCTTTGATTTTTAACTTAACATCTTTTGCTTTTCCTAATGCTAATTCCTGAACATATTCAGATACATTACCATTATTTTTGACTATGCTTTCATCAAAATCACTTACAAGAACAGTGAAATTATTAACAATCCTCTTAAGCAATTCCTGTCTTCTTTCAGATGCTGAAGCTAAAATAAAATTCATAATATCACATCCTAAAAAGTACGCCTTTTTATAGTATTCCTCTTTTAATTATTTTTATACATAATATCTATTTAATATATTATCTTTTAATTGATTAATACTCTTTATATACCTAATATAGTTTATCATTTAATATAATATGAAACAAGTCTGTTTACTAAATTAAGAATTTTTTAATAATTTATTTTTGTTTATATTTTTTCAATATATTATAAATTTGTATTAATGAATCTTTTTGATTTTCCTTCTTATATTCATCTGGTAATTGATTAATTTGTGACACAAGTATATTAAACTCTTCAGATTTATTACTTACCTCAGAGGAAATGCTCAAAACCCACTCTTTAAACTGCTTAGTATCAACAGCCTTAACATCCTTCTCTGTTAATTTATTAATAATTTTTAAATACGCTTCTATTATTTCACCTTCAGCCCTCTTTTCATCACTATCACCTGGAATCTCACACTTTATTCTAAAATTACTTACAGATGAACCAGTAAGACTATTAACTTTTTCACTTGCCTGATCAAAATTATATATTCCATACATAAGTTTAATCCCTTCATCCTCTTCTACAATAAAGCATGTTGCTTCGGAATTAATAGAAGCTAAAGTAGCTTCTGCATTATTTTTGTCCTTAAATACTCCACACTGAATAATTCCAAAGGACTTTCCATTACTATCTTTTGGGTCTTTTTCTTTAACACTTTCCTGTTGATTTTTACCACTTGTATCTACCACATTATTTTCTTTTAAAAATAGATTATAAAACAGCATACCTACAATTATTGAGAAAGTAATACTACCTATAATCCATAATATAAAATTATCTCCCTTTTTCTTTTTGTAATCATATCTTGTGTATCTCATATTATCCCCCCTATTTTATCAATCTACATAATATATATTAAATAAAGAGGTTTCTTATTCACAAAATCACAAGATATTTCTTCTATTCATAATAACTAAATTTTCAAAGTCTGTATCAGATATCTGAAAAAACTTTTCACTTATTCTAAATTCCTCAAAACCAAGACTTTCCCAAAAGCTCAAAGCATCACTATTTTCTGAACTTACTCCTGCTTTTATATTTTTCAATTGATATTTTTTGCACATATAATTAGAAAAAGTATCAATTATCTTTCTTCCTTCTCCCTTATTTCTATTATCTTCATCCACCAAAAAATACCATAAGAATAAATCATTCTTATTTTCACCATTAATGTTGCCCTTTATTATTCCATCTATTTTTCCACCTTTGAGAACCTTAATGAAAAATTCATCTTCAGCAAAATAATATTCTAAGTATCTTCTATATAACAATTGCTTATCTAAGCTTATAACATCATATTTATTATTATTTTTTTTCATCCATTCATATAATATATTTACGTCACATTTTTGCACATTTCTAAATTCATACTCATCAAAATCAAACTCTACATCGATCACTTTTCTCCCCCC
This sequence comes from Clostridium sp. DSM 8431, assembly GCF_900116755.1. Taxonomy (GTDB): domain Bacteria; phylum Bacillota; class Clostridia; order Clostridiales; family Clostridiaceae; genus Clostridium. Next base: position 14,985 of record NZ_FPBY01000042.1, on the reverse strand, counting down.
CCATATTAATGTAAATTCTACACCATTTTATATTTTCCTTTTATTGTTAATTAAAAAGTTTCTCTAAACAAAGTTATGAGGCTAAAAAAAGAGCCTTCTTAAAAAGCTAAGAAGACTCTTTTAAATATTCAATATATAATTAATAATTATTATCTATTCTCTTAAGTACCTCAAGAAGATATTCCCATACTCTTTCAGCTGAGCTTATTGATAAGTGTTCATCTGGAGTATGTGCATCTCTAATATCAGGACCAAAACTTATCATATCTAGTTCGCCTAATTTTTCTTCAAATAGTCCACATTCAACTCCTGCATGAATTGCATAAACTATAGGTTCTTTTTTATACATATCTTCATAAGTTTTAACACATAAATCTCTTATCTTAGATTCCTTTTTATATTCCCATCCTGGATAAGCTGCACTAGTTTCTAATTCACCATTAACTAATTCAGTTAAAACTCTTATTCTATCTACAATTTCCCATTTTAAACTTTCTATTGAACTTCTAACTGATGAGTGTAATTCAACTCTAGTATCAGTTGTTACCACTATACCTAAGTTTGTAGAACTTTCAACTAATCCTTCTATATCTCCACTCATTGTGCTTATTCCATTTGGATATACATCTATTAAATTAACTATTCTCTTTGTGCAGCTACTAGTTAATTTTTCTTTCACTTCATCTTTAACTTCTACAGCTTTGATAGTTACATCTTTATCTTTTGTAGCTAATTCCTTCTTATATACAGAATCTAACTCATCAATAAATTTAATAACTGTTTCTTTATCAGAACTATTTACAGCTATTGTAGCATCAGCTTCTCTTGGAATTGCATTGTCTTTAGATCCACCTTCAATAGTAACAAGATTATATGAAACTTTGTTCATAAGTTCTTGAAGGGCTCTTCCTAAAAGTTTGTTAGAGTTTCCTCTTCCCTTATTTATTTCTGATCCTGAGTGACCACCTTTAAGACCTTTAATTGATATATTAATTAAAGTATCTCCATTAATAGCTTCCTTTTCAAGATTGATTGAAGATTGAGCTCTTAGCCCACCTGCACAGCTTACTAAAAGATATCCTTCTTCTTCACTATCCATATTTAATATTATTTTACCACTTACTGATTCTTTTTCTAAAGCCATTGCTCCGCTCATTCCTGTTTCTTCATCAGTAGTTAATAAAACTTCAATAGCTGGATGCTCAATTGTATCATCAGCTAAAATTGCCATAGCATATGCAACAGCAATACCATCATCAGCTCCTAGTGTTGTTCCATCAGCATATATGTCATCGCCTTTAACAACTAATTTTATAGGATCTTTTTCAAAATCATGAACTGTATCTTTATTCTTTTCACATACCATATCCATATGTCCTTGTAAGATTACAGTTGGTGCATCTTCATAACCTTTTGATGCTGGTTTCTTTATAATTATATTTAAACCTTTATCTTGAATTACTTCAAGGCCTAAATCCTTTGCAAACTTAAATAGATAATCACTTATTTGTCTTTCGTTTTTTGAACCTCTTGGTATCTTAGAAATTTCTTCAAAATACTTAAAAACCAAAGAAGCCTTTGAATTTTGTAAATTTTTCATTTATTTCTACTCCCTTTCCTCAATAATATGATAATATTATAACTAAGATTAGTCTTAGTATATCACAATAAAAAAATTTATTAAATTATTTTACCTTTTAATAGAAACTTAAAACATTATACATACTTAAATTAAGACTAATTAATTACAATTTCAGGAGGTTGTGTGTATGCAAAAAACTAAAATGATATTTACAATTGGTCCAGCAAGTGATAATGAAGAAACTCTAAGAAAGTTTATTGAAATCGGAATGAGCGCTGCAAGACTTAATTTTTCTCATGGAACTCATGAAACTCACAAAGAAAAAATTGATCTTATAAAAAAGATAAGAGAAGAAATGGACGCTCCTACTGCGATAATTCTTGACATTAAAGGTCCAAAAATCAGAACTCATAATTTTGTGAATGATGGTGTTGAACTAAAAAAAGGTCAAGAATTTTCTTTTATATGCGGAGAAGAAATTTTAGGCGACAATACAAAATGTTCTATTTCTTATGATGTCTTATACAAAGATGTTAAACCAGGCGGATCTATATTAGTTGATGATGGTCTATTAAAATTTGAAATTCTTCAAGTTATAGGTAAAGAAATCAAATGTAAGGTTAAAGTTGGCGGAATAATAAAAAATCATAAAGGTGTAAATGTACCTAATGTTAAAATTAAACTTCCTTCAATAACAGAAAAAGATATAGATGATATTAAATTTGGATGTGAAATGGGTGTAGATTTTATAGCTGCATCATTTATAAGAAAAGCTAGCGACATATTAGAAGTTAAGAGAGTTCTTAAAAAATATGGTGGAGAAAACATTCAAGTTATTGCAAAAATAGAAAATCAAGAAGGTGTAGACAATATTGATTCTATTATTGATGTTACTGATTGTGTGATGATTGCAAGAGGTGATATGGGTGTTGAGATTCCAATAGAAAAAGTTCCAATAATCCAAAAAATGATTATCAGAAAGTGTAATAGAGCTGGAAAGCCAGTTATAACTGCTACTCAAATGCTTGATTCAATGATAAGAAATTCATTACCAACAAGAGCAGAAGCTTCTGATATATGTAATGCAATATTTGATGGTACTGATGCTATTATGTTTTCAGGTGAAAGTGCATCAGGAAGTTTCCCTAAAGAAGCAGCAAGAACAATGTCTAGAATAGCTCAGGAAGCTGAAGCTCATTTAGAATATGAACACTTAAATTCTGTAGATAATAAAAATCTTTCAGATTATGCTGATGCTATTAGTTTTTCAACATGTAGAACTTCACTTGCTTTAAATGCTAAAGCTATAGTTGCTGCAACAAAGAGTGGAGCTACTGCAAGCTTAATTTCTAAATACAGACCAAAATGTCCAATTATAACTATAACTCCATTTGATGAAGTAAGAAGACAACTTGCATTAACTTATGGAGTTCATCCAAGAACATGTGAGATGTTTAATAATACTGATGACATAATGATAGAAGCTAAAAAGACAGTTTATGATTTAGGTCTTGCTAGAAAAGGTGATTCTATTATAGTAGCTGCCGGAATGCCTACAACTCAAACTGGCGGAACTAATATGATGAAAATAGAAAAGCTTTAATTTTATTAAAAAAGAGATTTACTGAAAGTTTTTAGTAAATCTCTTTTTTAGTCTTCTAAGTAAAGGCTACATTATGAATAAGTAAGTCTAACTAGCTAATTCTATTCATCACTATATTTCATAATTATATATTACGAATTTATGAAGATATAATTATCCCCAAAGTTATTATTAATCCACAGATAAATATAAAATTACTAATGCTTTTTGATACTCTTTCCATATTATACCCTTCTATTTTGCTCTTTAATTTGCAATTAGTCCCAGCTATAGCTATTATTCCTCTTCCCCTAAAAATTGCAAATATAAGGGATACTATTTCCAAAAACAAAGCTATATAAAACAATTCAAGTACCACGCTACCCTCTCCTTTATTAAGAAAAGACAGTTTCTATATTGAAACTGCCTATATTAAAATACTTACTAATTATTCAAACTTAAAGTTTTTAAATAAATCTGCTAAAGATTCCCCTTCTTCATCATCATTATATTGCATATATTCTTTAGACTTTTCTTCTGCATCCTTTATGCTTAATGATAACTTCTTAGCTTCTGCATCTACATTCATAACCTTAACTTTTACTTTTTGACCACTTGTTAAAACATCGTCTGGTTTAGTTATATTTTCATCTGTTATTTCAGTTATATGTACTAAACCTTCAACTCCTGGCTTAACTTCTACAAAAGCTCCAAACTTAGCAAGTCTTGTTACTGTACCTTCTAAAACTTCTCCTTCTTTTAATGAGTCTCCATAAACTTTCCATGGTTCTTTATCAACATCTTTTAACACTAATGAAAGTCTTTGCTTATCTTTATCAACATCACCTATAAAGACTTCAACTTTATCCCCAACCTTAACCACATCTTCAACACGTCTAACTCTTTCCCAAGCTAAATCATTTATGTGAATAAGTCCTTGAACTCCTCCAAGATCAACAAAAGCTCCAAACTTAGCTATTTTAACTACAACTCCACTTCTCTTTTCACCTGGTTTAAGAGAAGCCCATGCTGCCTTTTTATTTTTTTCATATTCAGCTTCTTCAATTACTCTTCTTGAAGCTACAACTTTTCTATTTCTAAAATCTAATTCAATTACTTTAACTTCTAATGTCTTACCTACAACTGATGAAGCTTCAACTCTTTCTCTGCTAAGCTGTGAACCTGGTATAAATACTCTTATGCTTCCATAATAAGCAACAACTCCACCATTAACAACTTCTTTAACCTTAACAGCTACAGTTTCTTCATTTTTAAATGCATTTTCTAAATCTTCTTTTTCGTTTATTTGTAAAGCTCTTATTCTTGATAGTAAAACATAACCTTCACCATCATTTGGAGATAATACGTACACATCAAGTTCATCTCCAGGCTTTACTACATCCATAGGATTTTCTTCATCATTAGTTAATTCTTCCTTAGTTATTATTCCATCAAAAGCATAATTTATATTAACACTTACTTCTTTATCGTTTACTTCTATTACAGTTCCTTTTAATATATCTCCAGTACTAATTCTTTTAACATCATAATTATCTAAGAAATTTTCCATACTGTTCATTGATTCATTTTCCACAGCTCTTCACTCCTCAAACTTTAATTATCTACATACTTAATTTTAAACCATGAATATAGTTAATACAAGTATGCCAATTTACTCATACTAATTATATTAACCACATTAATTTCATTTTATTTTTTTCCTTTTTTGTGATTTTATTTTATTTTTGATGTATAATAATATAAATATAGATTTAGGAGGAAATACTCATGGGAATATTTTCAAGAATGTCAAATATGGTAAAAGCAAAAGTAAATACAACTTTGGATAATATAGAAAATCCAATTGAATTATTAGATCAAAAAATACGTGATATGGAAGAACAACTAAACAATGCAAAAATAAACTCTGCTAAGGTTTTGGGGAACGTTCATGAGATAGAAAAAAAATTAAATGCTGCAAAAGCTGAATCAGATGATTATGATTCCAAAGTCAAATTAGCTTTATCTAAGGGAAATGAAGATTTAGCAAAAAAAGCATTAAGTAGAAAGCTTGAAAGCGATAAAAAATGTGAATCTTTACAGTCATCTTACAATGCTGCTAAGATTCAAGCTGAAACTATTAAAAAGAATTTAAAAGCTCTTCAAGACGAAATAAATAAAACAAGAAGCTACAGAGATGAAGCTGCAGCAAGATATTCAAATGCTGAAGCAAGTAAACAAGTTAATGAAGTTTTAGCTAATGTTCAAAGCAAAACAAACTCTATTAAATTAGATGATATTGAAAGAAAAATTGCAAATAAAGAATCTTTAGCTAATGGTTTAGCAGACTTAAATAATATAGATGACTTTGATAGTGAATTTGAAAAACTAGGTGATTCTACTGATTTAGATGCTGAACTTGAAAAATATAAAAATAAATAATTTAAAGTGCATCTAAATGATTTTCTTATCATTTAGATGCACTTTTTTATTTTCTTAAACTTTCAGTTTCTCTTTTTAACTTGTTCATTTCATTGAAACAGTAATTTATTATATCACTTCTTTTTATTATTCCAATAAATATACCATTATCATCAGTAACTGGAACAAAATTTTGATTAATAGCTAAGTTTATCAAACTTTCTATATCTGCATTTATGGAAACACTTTTATGACTTATTCTTCTGTGAATATCACTAACCTTAACTGTTTCTGTATTTTTAAAACTTAGGTCTGGAGTATTCTTTAGCTTCCATAATAAATCTCCTTCTGTCAAAGTACCAATATACTTTCCATCCTTATCTATTAAAGGAATAGCTGTATATCCATGGTGCTCCATTCTTTCAATAACTTGTCTCATACTTGCTTCTACATTTTCACAAACTACTTCATTTTTAGGTGTAAGAAAAAATGCTATATTCATAATCAATCTTTCCTTTTCATATACTATTTTTTTAATTGCTAGTTTTTATATCATAAATAGCTTTAGATATACGAGCTATATTTTCTCTTCCTTCTTCCATAACACCTTTAGTATAAACTACTAGTATATATGGTTCTTTAGTATGTACTATCCCTATGTCATTTACATACTGATCATAATCTCCAATTTTATGTGATATCATTTCTATAGGTATATATTTATCTAATCTATCATGACTGCTTGTCTCTTTCATCATTTGAAGAACTTTTTTATAATATACATTAGACTCAGATTCTTCATAAAGCTTTTTAAGAATAGTATAGCTTTGTCTTGGAGTTATATAGTTCTTATCATTACCAGCATTAACGCCTGTAACCTTCATAATATACTCTGGCACACTGCTCAAATTCTTCTTTAACATTGATGTTGCTATATTATCAGACTCTTCTATCATATGCTTCATAAGATCTGATACCTTTATTTTATCTCCTAGCACAATACTTCCCTGTAAAACTCCAGCACCATCTTCTCTATTATCTAAAGTATATTCTATAAGCATGTCCTCAGAAATTTCTTTATTATATAGCTTGTCAGAAATCATCATAGCTATTGGAACTTTTATTGTACTAGCAGCATGAAATTCTTTATCCCCATTTACTGAATATTCAAGGCCTGAATTAAAATCATAGTAATATATCCCATAAAATGTTTTATTATCTCCTAAAATTTTTTCAATTTCAGTTTCTATCTTGCTCACTTCTAATGCTGCTTTTTCTTCTGCTTTCTTTTTCAAATCTTCTTCAGCTTTAGCCTGTACATCATCCTGAATATCTGTAATTACATCTTTATTTTCTACAATTTTGTTGTCAGCATCATTTTTATTGTGTAAAATCAATAATCCTGCCATAAATACTATAAAAGAAGCAATAAATATAAGAAAAACTTTCTTATATTTATTTTTCTCTTCACCTTTTTCCCAAGTATCTTTAGTTTCGCGACTTATCTTATGTTTCATATACGCCTCCCCATCTTAATTAGTTATTAATTTCGATACCAGCGAGCTTCATTAAATAAACTGCATTTTGAGTAACACTCTTTCCTCTTCTAAGCTTGTAATCAAAATGTATTTTATTATCCTGATAATATTCTCTAAAATTATAATTTTCAACTTCTTTCATTTCTTCTTCAAGAGCACATAATTCTAAATCATGAGTTGATAAAAGTCCCATAGCTCCATTATCAGCTAATTGTTTAACTAAAACAGTTGCTCCTGTATGTCTATCTTTTGAATTAGTACCCTTAAATATTTCATCTAATAAGAAGAATACTTTTTCTCCTCTCCTACATGCTTCAATTAATAATTTAATTCTTAATATTTCAGCATAGAATGAAGAAATACTTTCTTCCAGATTATCCTTTGTTCTCATGCACGTATAGATATTCATTATGCTACATGTAAATTTATCAGCAGCACATGGTGCTCCAATATAACTTAATACAAGGTTAATACCAACTGTTCTTAAGAATGTACTCTTACCTGACATATTAGATCCAGTAATTAATGTAATTTGTTTTGGTTTTCTCAAACTATAATTATTAGATACAGCTCTGTCCCCTATTAATGGATGTCTAACCTCTACTGCTTCTACTTCTGCATTTTCAGAAATTTGAGGATAGCACCAATTTTCATGGTCAAAAGCTAAATTTGATATACTGGCAAGTGCATCAAATTCACCCATAACTTGAAGCCATTCCTCTATCATAGAACCATTTGTCTCTCTCCATTTATCTAAATTGTAAAGTATAAAAACATCTGCGAAAAATAATATATTTAAAATAAAGAAGTAAGCATTTCCTGTTGAATCACCAACCCAGTCTAAAAGACTTGCAAGTTTCTGCATTTCTGCTTTACATGATTTACTTTTATCTTTATTAAGTTTACTTTTTAATTCCTTTAAATACTCACTTTCAAATTCTTCATCTTCTATTAAAGCTAAAATATTTGAATAAGCTTTCACACTATTTTTTATCTTATTAAATAATATTATAACTTCATTTATATCTCTAGTCAGCATTTTTATAACAGCATAATTAACCATAAAATCCAAAATTAAAAATGAAACTGGAATAACCTTTATTATTGATAAAAATATACATCCAAAAGTAATAGCTATAAATAAAGCAGCAATTAAAATTCTCGACTTACTTCCTCTAGCTTCACCTTTCCCCCATTTAATTAGATCTTCAAGTTCTTCACCCTTTTTCTTTTTAAATGTAGATTTAACGTATAATTTTTTTCTCCAATCAATTTTTTTACCAAGTTCCTTTATAGCTTTCTGCTTTTCTTCTATTTCCTTTTTAGTTGGAAGTTTTTTTAATGATAATATTTCACTTAATTTTTTTCTTCCACTTAAGGTTCTTGTTGTATTAATCATTTGAAACAAGGAATTATCACCAAATATATCTAAATCGTTTGCAAAGGCATGATTATCTTCTACTAATTCACTACCTTTATCATCGAACTTTTTATACTCTCCATTTAACCTCTTAATTCCTTTCTCATTAAATTCCAATTCCACTTCCATTTCTTCATACCTTTTTATTATTTTTCCATGTACTACTGCAACAATACTAAATACTATGAAAGTTATTGCAAAAATACTTACTCCGCTCATCATTCCTTGAGCTTTATAACTTTTATAAGATATAAAAAAGCCTGCTAGTAAAATAATAAGTCTGCTCCAACCTATGATATCTATTTTTTTGCCTAATTCTTTTATTTTTTCATTAACTTCTGTTATATTTTTCTCATAAAATGTTCTTGCCTTCTCCATTTAATATCCCTCACATTTCTTTCATATAATAATACAATATCATAATTTTTTACAAAATTCCATTATGTCCAAGAAGTTTAATAAATAACAAAGTAACTATAGTCAGGCTTTTTAGCACAGTAATTACTTTACTATTATATAAATGCTTTAAAATTAACAAAAGGTATCTCATTAAGAGATACCCTTTAATCCATCATATATTTTATCATAATCATCTTGTAATGCTTCTAAATAAGTTTTGCCCTGGACTTTTGTTTCTAATGTATATATAGGAACAACCTTTCCATCTATCTCTTTAGCTAAAGTTTCAGCATCCTTTTGAGAATCACTATTTTCTGAAAAGACAACATTAATTTTATTTTCTTTACAGAAATCAACTAATTGTTGCATATCTTTTATTGTGGCTTCTACATCCTCATTTGTTACTCCCTTTATAGCTTTTTGCTCTAAGTTAAAATCTCTACATAAATAAGCAAAGGCCTCATGACTTGTAACAAATGTTCTTTCCTCTACATCTGAAAACTTATTAAGATTACTATTATATAAATCTTCTAATTTCTCTTTATAGTCAGTATAATTTTTTTCATAATAATCTTTATTTGCAGGGTCTACTTCTGACAACTTATTTTTTATAACTTCACATTGCTTTATTGCTTCTGGTACACTTAACCAAACATGTGGATCTTCTTCTCCATCAGTATAAATTACATTTGCATTTTCACTTGTATCAACAAGCTGAATATCACCACTTATTTGATCTATCCAAGATTCTAGTCCTAAACCATTATAAAAAAGAACTTTTCTACTACTTAGTTCTTTTTGATCTGAAGGAGTAAAATCAAAGTCATGTGGCTCCATATTATCCTTAACAACTGTATAAACATCTACTTTGTCTCCACCGATTACTTGGGTAAATTCACCTAATGTATTAATAGATGCTGCAACTTTTAGCTTTCCATCATCTTCAGCCTTTTTACCACATCCCGCAAATAACATTGGAACAATAAGCATAGTTAAAATTATTGATATTATTTTTTTCATTTCGCACCTCTATTTGCATTTGATTTGCATTTACATCATTCAGTATAATCTCACTAGAATAATTTGTCAACAATTCATTAGATAATACAATAATTAAATTTTATATCATTTTTCAACATAATTTCCTCTTCTATTGTATGGCATGTAAATATAAGAGTCTGCCCTTTTATTCTATTATTAATGAGTTTTATAGCTGCTTCCCTTCTCTTATTATCATACTGAACAAAAGCATCATCTAATATCATACTATATTCTTCGTCATTAAAAAGAATTTCTATTAATGCTATTCTTAATGAAATATATAATTGATCAAATGTGCCATTGCTTAAATAACTTCCCTTTATTAATTCTGATTCATCTCGAACCATCATTTCATAATTATCATTTAACTTTATTTCTCCATATTTTCCATCTGTAAGGTTAAAGAAAACATCTGCAATTCCCTTATTTAAAGCTGGTCCTACAGTTTTTCTCACCTCATCTATTGATTCATTTAAGATATCCATAGCTAAATTTATTGCCTTAACTTGCTTTTCATACTTAGCAATTTTATTTGATACATTTTCTATTTCCTCGGTAATTTCCACAAGGCTTCTTTTTCCTATAAGTCTTGTGTTAATATTATTTTCAACATCCTTAATATTCTTTTCACATTCAATAAGCTCATTTGATTTTTTCTTTTCTTCTTTTTCTATTTCTTCTTCAGATTCAAAATTATAATTGCTATCAAATTTTATTACATCTTTTAATTCTTCTTTTATATTCTCTATATCTCTTCCTTTAATTAAAGCTCTATAGGTTTTTTCAACTAATAAAAGATTAGCATGAAGTTCATCTCGTTTTTTTATTATTTCCCTATATTTATTAATTAATACATCTATATCTTGAATATCTAAATTTTCTTCACCTATAACTCTAAGATTATTTTTTAAAACTTCTTCTTTTTTAATAATGCTATTTGTTAATTCTCCAATTGTTTTTTTAGAAAACTCTATTTTTTCACTAATTACTTCAATTTCTGAATTAATTTTTGAATATACATCTACTGCCTCTAAAACTTCATTTACATTTCTGCATTTAGATATCCTGATAAGAGATTTTATCATTTCATTATTTTTATCATATTTCTTTCTAATATCATAAAAGTTGTAAGCCTTTAAAACTCTCTTTTTTTCTTCTATCTTAATAACCATCTTTTCTTCATATACTTTAAACATAATATATTTTTTAATATACTTAATTAATTCTTCAGTACTGCTTAACTTTAATTTTCTTCTGTAATTATCTAATAATATTTCTATCTTTTGAATTTCTTCTGTTAACTCATCAATCTTTGATTTATTATTATTATTATTATTAATCCTATTCCTATTCATCTTCTCATAAACTATCATTCCTATAGCTAAGATTATTATTAATAATGGAAATATGAAGCTTATGGATTTTATAAAGAATAAAATTACTCCAAATATAAAGATTAAAGCCGATACTATCATCTTAAACTTTTCATTATTCCCTTCATTTTCATCATCAAATTCTTCATAAGAATAAGCCTTTTTTAACTCATTTAATTTTAATTCATACAAATCTAGAGTAGACTTTATTTCATCAAATATACCTTCATTTTCATATATTTCATTAAAGGCAACTTTTCTTAAGTTTAGCTCTTTTTCCTCTTCCTCAATAAGAGAAGATATCTCTTTAGCCGATTTTATTTTTTCCTCATAATTTTGCTGTTCATATTTTATTTCTAAAAGTCTTTCCTTTAAATTATCCCCAAATAAATCTATAAATTTATATTTTTCTATTTCTTCATTCTTCTCTTTCAAAGCAGTTATATATGTGTTAAGCTCTTCTTCTCTTTCTTCTTTTTCATCTAACATATATAAATAAGCTAAGTTTTTTTTTGATATGTTATCTAAAAACTCTTCATCTATTACCTTATTATCTTTTGAGATTATTTTAGTTATTTCACTCTCTTCATTTTTTAATTGTTCAGATTCTCTAAAATAATCAATTATCTCCTTATACTCCTTTTGAAGCTTAATTTTTTTCTGATATTTTTTATATACTTCTAAATTTTCAATTTCACTTTTTAACTTTTGTTTACTTTCCTTTTTATCTATAAGTTCCTTTTCCCAATCAAGATTTTTCTCACATATTGCTTCTGCTTCATAACGTTCTTCATTTAAGCTATCATATCTCTTCTTTAATAAATCAAGGCTACCAGCCCCTCTTGCAGTAACATATGTTTTCTTTAAAGCTTCTAATTTTTGAACCGCCTTTTCTCCTGAAACTTCATGGTCTCCACATCCATAAAGTGCTGTAACTTTATCCATTATCTCTTCTTCTTTGTCCTTATTAAAGGCCACTGATAACTGTCCTATATAAAGTGTTTTTTCAAAGGTGGATCTATTAATCCCAAGAAAGTACTTCCCAGGTTCTTCACTATTTATATAATCTAGCTTATTTCCTGTTAAATAATCTAATACCTCTGATGAATCATACTTTTTTGAACTTCCAAATTTTCTTTTTATTAAGTATTCCTTACCCTTAAAAAGTACAACCATTTCCCCATAAGCTGAGTTAGAATTAAAAGAAATATACCTTTTTCTTTCACTCTCTCCTTTAATTTTCTTTGAAGATAGACCATAAAGCATAGCCTTTATAAATGTTTCTATACGGCTTTTACCAGCTTCATTATCTCCATAAATAAGATTAATACCTTCTTCAAAATTAAGGACTTTATTTTCTATACCAGCAAAGTTTCCTATTCTAATTTCCTTAATAATCATCAAGCTTTACCTCCCCTTCAGAAAGCGCGTTAAGTCCTGATTTTAATGCAAGTTCAATAATTTCTCTTTCTTCTTCATTTTCACATTCTTCTAATCTTTTTAATAGTTTTTTTGCAAAAATACTTTTTACAGAATTCCCTCTTAAAGCATCTTCAATATTTATCTCTATTCTAGTTTTATCTACTACCTTTACAAAATAAAAACTATCTTTTATATATTCTGTGATTACATCTTCGTCTAAATTAAAATCATTAGATAATTCTCCATTTAAGATAATTTTATAAAAATTTTTCTCTCTTGCATTTTCACTGATTGAACTTATAATAAGTTCTTTTATATCTTGGTAAGTTTTACTCATGCTAATATCTATATTTACTTCTTCATAGTTTCTTATTGACGTCTTAATAAATTCAAACTTAGAATAATCTTTATTTATCTCTCCATAAACAACACCTTTATCTCCAAGCTCATCAAATCCTCTTCCTTGTGGACATCCACTGTATGCATAATAAGTTCTTCCAGCCTTTTTTATTCCACTAAAAGCATGTCTATGACCTAATGCTATATAATTCATACCACTCTTCTCTATTTCTTCCAGAGTAATAGGATTATACTCATTTTCATTTCCAGACGATATTTCACCATGAATAACCATTATATTTCTTTTATCATCTTTATATGAAAAGTCCTTTAATAAAGACTGTCTTTCATACCTATTATTAAAGGCAGCTCCCCAAACATTTAAATTCAATCTTTCAATGTAAAATTTTTCTAATGCTCCTGAAAATATATGAACATTATCTGGCCAGTTTATTAAATTATAAAAAGAATTCATCATATATGGATCATGATTTCCCGGACTTATAAAAACATCTATATTTTCAATTTTATTAAAGCTATCTTCAATAAAACTTAATGTGGACTTATCTATAGTTAGATTATCAAATATATCTCCTGCCAAAAGAAAAATATCCACATTCTTTTCTTTACATAAGTTAATAATGTTACTAAATACCTCTTTTAGCTCTTCTTTATTAATCTTACTTTGCTTTTCATCTACATCTTTAAAAGGTGTGTCAAAATGAATGTCTGCACAATGCATCACTTTAATACTTTCCATACAATCACCCTATCAAACGAACTTTTGTTCTCATTTTATCATAATACAAAGAAAAAGGACAGCCTTACGGCCATCCTTTCTTTTAATGGTACTTACGATAGTAGAAATACTTTTAAGTTACATTTCTGGTGGTGTAATATCCATAATGATTTACTCTTAGTAAGTAAGTTTAGTAGGTGTTTAATTAATTACTTTATCTTACTTTCGTATTCCTCTACCATTCTTTTTACCATTTCGCCACCTACGGAACCACATTGTCTTGAGCTTAGCTCTCCGTTATAATCACTGAACGGAACTCCTAATTCTTGAGCTACTTCATTTTTGAATCTGGCTAAACCATTTTTTGCTTCTGGAACTAATGCTTTATTTGACATTGATAATCCCTCCTTAGGTATACGATTTGTAAGTTAAGTGATGTTTCATCAATCAACTTACACTATTATATTGTGCTTTTTTTAAATTTCTATTCATAAAAAATATATATTTTTTTAATTTTAAATTTTTTAAGAGCAACACTATTATCAAATAGTTTTTCTAACATATTTATTCTTTTATCTATATTGAAAACTAGAATATAAATAATTTTGATTTTTTAGAACAAAGTGGCTGACGCCATGCTTTTCAGCGCAGGAAGCAGCTTTGCTTTGCCATGCAAAAGGCTCTAAAAGTAAAATAATTTCATATTAAAATACAATTTAATTATTTTGCTTTTAGGCTCTTTTGAGGCCTACAATTATTTTTTAATGCATTTGTCAACTTCCATATAAGAAAGCCAGGCAAAATCAGTATTTAACATCAAAAAAATTTTATATTTTCCTCGTATTTGAAATACTAAATAGTGTAGACGAATATTTATATATTTTTCTACTAAACCTAACTAGTGAAAACTTAATATTCTTGAATAGAGAAATTGATGTGATTTTCCTGGGAGCATAATGCATACCCGCTGTATAGACTATCACCTCATTCAATGAAGTTTTACGTGTAACTGGTTGGGTTTCCATTTAATTAGAATTACCCGAATAACAAACGAGGATGTATTTCATTGAAATAAATGAGATCTCTATTCAAATCAAAGGAGACTTTAACATGAATAATTTTATTAATG
>NZ_FPBY01000046.1 GCF_900116755.1 Clostridium sp. DSM 8431 | reverse complement strand
TACAAAAGGTTGTTTAGACGAGGACTTGATAATGTAATTCTTGAGCTCACATTGATTTCTTGTGGTTATAATCTTTATAAATATAATAATAAATTAAACCATGAAATGCTCGTTGTATAAAAATCACTTTAATTTTTTTATTTATAACGAGACGTTTATTAAGTGAACCCATTTTTAAAAATTAAAGATGAAAAAATATAAGTATATGAAAAAAACAACCATACAAGCTTTTGAGCTAGTATGGTCGTTTGATTTTTAGGACTTTTTTTTACAGCCCCTTTTTTGTTTCAGCGTGTTTAATTGTTTATTTATATTTATATTTATTATTGGCTTTAGTTAAGTTTTTAGATTATCTTAAATCTTCTATCTTTATGTTATCCATATCATCGAAAGTTTTGTTTTCTCCACACATACCCCAGATGAATGAATAGTTTTTAGTTCCACATCCTGAATGAATTGACCAGCTTGGTGAAATTACAGCTTGTTCTCTGTGCATAAAGATGTGTCTAGTTTCTTTTTCAGTTCCCATAAAGTGAACTACTGCTTGATCGTCTGGAATATCTAAGTATAGATAAACTTCCATACGTCTTTCATGAGTATGAGCAGGCATAGTGTTCCAAACACTTCCCATTTCAAGCATTGTTAATCCCATTACTAACTGATTACTTTCACATACTGCTGGATGTATGTATTGATTAATTGTTCTCTTGTTAGCAGTTTCAGCATCACCACATTTTACTTTTCTAGCTTTTTCTAATCCAATTTTAACTGTTGGATATTTAACTAGAGCTGGAGCTGAATTTACATAGAACTTAGCAGGATTTTTAGCATCAGTAGACTTAAATTCTACATTTTTGCTTCCTTGTCCAACATATAGACCATCTCTAAAATTCATGCTATATTCAATACCATCAACTATAATAGTACCTTCTCCACCAACATTAATTACTCCAAGTTCTCTTCTTTCTAAGAAGTAATCAGTTCCTAATTCTTTACAAACTCCTAATTTAAGAGTTTCTTTAACTGGTGTAACACCACCAAAAATTATTCTATCATTATGACTATAAACTAAGTTTACTTTATCTTCTACAAATACTTTTTCTACAAGATAATGTTCTCTTAATTGTTCAGTTGTATAATGCATTGAATCTGATGGATGATTTGAATAACGAATTTCCATTTCCATTTTTCATTTCTCCTTGTTAATGAATATTCATGAATACGCTGCACACGTGTTCATTTATCTTTAACATTATTATAAACTGTTTTGCACACGATTGCAATACTTTCCAAAGAAATTATTAACATAATTTCCTTATAGAGTCCCCGAAAACTATTTCTGACTCTAACCCTACTTTTTTCTCATTTATTTCTTCACCATTTATTTTTTTCATTAGCAGGTTAATAGCTAATTTAGACACTTTTCCTACTGGTCTTTTTATAGTTGCAATACTTGGAGTTAAGTATTCTCCAATTTCTGTACCATCGAAACCTAAAATAGAAATATCTTCAGGCACTCTAAGCCCTGATTCCCTTATTGCCTTAATTGCTCCTATTGCCATTTCATCATTAAAGGCAAATATTGCAGTAATTTCTTTATCTATTATCTTCTTAGCGGCAAAATATCCTCCTGTAACAGTAAAATCTCCACTTACAACAAGATCTTTATCAATTTCAGTATTATATTTTTTTAATGCATCTAAACATCCTTCTCTTCTTAATTTTGTAGATAAAAACTGTTCTTTCCCTTCAATTATTCCTATTTTTCTATGACCATTATATAAAAGTTCTTCAAAACCTCTTCTAGTAGCTATCCTTTCATCAGCAAAAACATTAATTACATCATAATTAACTTCTCTATTTATAACTACTAAAGGTATATTTTTAGATAATATTTCTTCTATAAACTCGTCATCCTCTTCCTTCTGGCTTACAACTAATATTCCATCATAGTTCTTAGGATTTATAGAATTTTTCTCATAAGTATCTATTCCCTTTACAATAACATTATATCTAGAGCCTATCCCTTCATATACATTTGTAATAACATTATGAAATACAAAGGCTGATGTTCCCTTATCTATAGTTGAAAAAAACACTCCTATATTATAAGGTTTAGATAATTTCAAACTTCTAGCATTTATATCTGGTATATAATTAAGTTCCTTTGCTGCTTTCAATATTTTTTCTTTAGTTTCAAAATTAACTTCACTTGATCCATTTAATGCTCTTGATACTGTAGAATGTGATACTCCTACATATTTTGCTATATCTTTAATAGTTACAGCCATAATTTTCCTCCAATTTATTTATTTTCAATAGCATAATTATATTACTTTGCCTTAGATTCCTCAACTAAAAGAAGGCACACACTTAGTATGTCTTATATATCAATTTTATCATGCATATATATTAACATCAAATAAGTAAGAAGGAAGACATACTAACCATAATATGTCTTCCTTTATCTTAATTTATCTATTTTTTCTTTCTAAAGCCAACTGCTGCACCTGCTGATATGCTACATAAAACTAATGAAAGTAAACCTGATACATCTCCTGTTTTTACTGATTTATTCTTTTTAAGTTTATTTTTTAACTTCACAACTTTATTTTCTTTTGTTTTAGTATTATCTTTATTATCTTCTTTTACCTTGTTATTCTCCTCATTACCTTGTTCTAAATTCTTATCCTTTTCTATCTTGTTATCTCCTTTGTTACCTTGTTCTAGCTCTTTATCCTTTTCATTTTCTCCGTAATTTTGTCCATTATTAATATCAGTTTTAGCTAAATTATTAGAATGTGTATCTAAATATGATACCATCCATGCAAGAGGTGCATTCCAGTTTATTGTACATTCGTTAGTAGAATAAGACTGTATGTCATCTATATAACACTTAGCTACTGGTCTTGAACCTTCAGACCATCCTGCTCCTTGAACAAAAGGGTCTTCAAGTTTATAATTTGGTCCTCCTGAGAGAACTCCTGCTGGACAAATTGGGAATTTAGGATCTATTTTATTTGCCCAAAAACGATGATGTGGATTACGAAGAGGATTAACACCATAACCACTTACATAACACTTAGTATTTGCATTATTACCCAAAAAGTAATCCATAGACTTATTAGCACCATCTATATATTTAGTTGTTGCACCATTACTAATATCATTAGCATATGCCATAACCATCATTATGTTAGCTAAGTTTGCATTTGATGCCCATATATAATTAACTCTTTCTAAAGCTACACTATATCCATTTTTACTTTCAACATCTACATAACTATCTGCAGACTTTAAGACATTTGCTTTTGCTTTTTCAATTTCTTCTACTGGAAGATTATTTTTAGAAGCTAGTAAAGTCATAGTTCCAAGGCCTTCTACATTAGCCCAGTTTATAGCTCCTGTTTCTTCATCATTTTTAACATTTGGCATATCTAAATAATATTTAGAAGCCCTCATATAATCTAAATACTTTTGTTCTCCTGTTGATGCATATAATTCACAAGCTGCCCAGTAGAATTCATCTGTAACATTATTATCATCATAAGTTCCACCTCCAACTGAAGATGTTGGCGCATATATTGAAGGATTCTTAGCAGCTGCATCAAAAGCTTTTTTGGCTGCCTCTAAACACTTATTTGCAAAGTCTTTGTCATAATCTTTCCATAAACGTGAACCTTGTGCTGCTGTTGCTGCAAGATTTAAAGTAGCTGCTGTTGTTGGTGCATATATATATCTTACTCTATCATCATCACTTGGTTTCATTCCAAGGCCAGTCCAAGTAGCATCATGAGCACAGTGATGAACCATTCCTGCATATTTATTTCCTTCTGGGACTTGCATCTTTAACATAAATTCAAGATTAAAACGTGCTTCATCTAAAATATCTGGAACCAAGTTATTTTCTTCAGGTATATTCATTGTGCCATCACCAAATGGTGCTTCAATTAATTTTTCACCTCTATTTAATGCTCTTTCATATTGATTTTGTAATGTCCATGTTGAAATACCACCATTAACAACATACTTACCATGGTCTCCTGCATCATACCATCCACCAGTTACGTCTAATTTATAAGTTCCATATGGCTTATACCATTTATCACTTGGAGAGCACTCTAAAACTTCCTTTGTATGGCCTGCTTCTCTTGCTAAATCAAGTCTGCCATCTACATAATTAACTTCTATTGGAACAGAACTTCTATTATGATAAAAATATTTAAAAGCATCATACTTTAATTTTGAATATAAGTTATCACTTATCTCAAATTCAGGACTTTCTGATAAAACATTTAAATCTTGTCCAACTACCTGGTTGTATTCTGGCACAAGCTTCTCAGTTTGAACAACTAACTTATATCTTTTTCCTCTTTTTTTATAACTTGAAAAATCTATTTTATGAACAAAATCCCCAGAATCTTTATCCTCACCAAAAACTACTGTATTTCCTGAAGCCACAACATTATTACTTGAATCTACTAAGCTCCATTTAACAGGTTCTTTTTCAGTAGTAACTAAAGTAGCTGTCTTCTCTCCATTTGTAAAATATCCTATTTGATTAGTTCTTACTGCATAACCATTTTCATTATAATTAACTTTATATCCTTCAAACTCACTATCCTTAATACTTATATTTTCAAAGGTATATTTATAAGGTAAAGATTTAGCTGCAAGGTCTCCCCCTAACTGAAATTGAAAAGCTAGGTCTTGTTCAGTAGCATCATTCATAGTATATTTTTCATTAACTTTAAGCTCTTCACCAGCCTTTAATTCATAAGTCATAGCATTATTATTCCAAAATTCTTTGTAATCTCCTGCATTACGTCCTATTTTAGCATATAATTTACAATCCTTTTCTGCTTTTACTGTAAAACTAATATCGTAAGTATGACCTTTTTCAAAGCTTATACCTGAATAAGTAAGCATTGTATGCCATCTTTCATATCCTGATTAGTAACTTCTACATCGTAGTTATTTTCTTTAATAGAAAATTTAGCTTCTCCTGGTGCAGTAGTACTTACAGACCAAGGAAGTCCCCATCCATCTTTAAAATTAGTATTTTTTATTAGTTCTCCCTTACTTATAGTTTTCTCAGCAGCATTTGCTTTATTTGCTGGAACAAAAGCTGCCAGACTTGCAAAAGTTGTTGCTGCAATCATTAAGCATAGTACCCTATTTTTTAACATCAATTTTCCCCCTCATAAAATAGATATTTTTATTTAATTATATAATAAAAACTCCTTTATTTGTAAACTTTTACTTAATAATGAAACTATATTGATATTTTAAACTTATCTTTTGCTTTATGTATAAAAAAGAAGCGGCTTTGTAATTTTTATTACAAAACCACTTCATTATATATAGAATAATCAACTTTTGTATTTTTAAATTTATTTTTATCTAAAGTATTTGTTTGCATTATTGTAGCAGATATCTTCTACTATGCTTCCTAATATCTCCATATCACATGGATATTCTCCGTTTTCAACTAATTCACCTAAGTAGTTACATAAAATTCTTCTGAAGTATTCATGTCTTGTGTAAGATAAGAAACTTCTTGAATCTGTAAGCATACCAACGAACTTACTTATAAGTCCTAATTGAGATAATGCCATCATTTGTCTTTCCATACCATCTTTTTGGTCATTGAACCACCAGCCTGATCCAAATTGAATCTTACCAGCTATTCCACCACCTTGGAAGTTACCAAGCATAGTTGCAAGAACTTCGTTATCTCTTGGGTTTAAGCAGTATAAAACTGTCTTTGGAAGCTTGTCTTCAGTATCTAATGTATCTAATAATCTTGAAAGGCTTTGAGCTACTTCTCCATCATCAATACTATCAAATCCTGTATCTGGTCCCAACTTCTTGAACATTCTTGTATTGTTGTTTCTTAATGCTCCAATATGTAATTGAAGAACCATTTTATGTGAATGATACATTTCTATTAATTTAACCATAATTAATGTACTGTATTTTTCTATTTCTTCTTGAGTTAATTTTTCTCCTCTTAAAGCTTTCTTTAAGATTCCATCAACTTCTTCTAAAGTAGTATCTCTAAAGTAAACTCTATCCATAGCATGGTCAGTTATTGTACATCCATTGTCTACGAAGAATTGTAATCTCTTTTCAAGTACGTTTAATAATTCATCAAAACTTGTTATTTCAGTATTTTCAGTTTCTCCTAATACTTTTATGTATTCAGCAAATCCTTCATTACCTATCTTAACAGCTTTATCAGGTCTCCATGCTGGTCTTACTTCACATGTAAATTCCTTATCTTTAGCTATTTCTTGATGATATCTTAAATCATCTGCAGGATCATCAGTTGTTCCTATATATTTAACGTTAGAGTTCATTATAAGAGTTTTAGCTGTGAAGCCATTGCTCTTAATTACTTCATTACATTGATTCCAGATTTTTTCTGCATTCTTTTCATTTAAAGTTTCAGTAACTCCAAAGTATCTCTTAAGTTCTAAGTGAGACCAGTGATATATTGGATTTCCTATTAAGTATGGCATAGTTTTTGCAAAAGCTTGGAATTTTTCAAAATCAGTTGAATCTCCAGTTATATACTTTTCTTCTATACCAAAGCTTCTCATAGCTCTCCACTTGTAGTGGTCACCATATAACCATATTTCAGTTATATTTTCGTACTTCTTATCTCCTGCTATTTCAGCTGGAATAAGGTGACAGTGATAATCAAATATTGGCATATTCTTAGCATGTTCATTGTATAATTTCTTAGCTACTTCATTTGATAGTAAGAAATCTTCGTCCATGAATTGTTTCATTTTTTAACCCTCCTATAATGTTACTCCATCTTTTAAGATAGATATTTCTCTATATTCGTTAACTTCATTTTTAGCTTTATAATCTCCTGAAGCTGTATCAATTATAAGCTTTAAGAAATCTTCGTCTACTTTCTTAGAATCTTTAGTTTCTAACAATTGACCTGCATTGAAATCAATCCAGTTCTTCTTGTTATTATAAAGTCTAGAATTTGTAGAAATCTTTAATGTTGGTACACATCCTCCATATGGAGTTCCTCTACCTGTAGTAAATAAAACTATATGTGAACCAGCAGCTGCTAAAACTGTAACTGCAACTAAGTCATTACCTGGTCCTGAGATTAAGTTTAATCCTCTCTTAGTTGCTCTTTCACCGTATGCTAAAACATCTCTAACAACGGCTTTTCCACTCTTTTGAACACATCCTAATGATTTTTCTTCAAGAGTTGTAATTCCACCTTTTTTATTTCCTGGTGAAGGATTTTCGTAAATTACTTGATTATATCTCATGAAGTATTCTTTAAAGTTGTTTATTAAATCAACACTCTTATCAAATACATCTTTATTTATTGATCTATCAAAAAGAATTGTTTCAGCACCAAACATTTCTGGAACTTCTGTTTGAATTACTGTACCACCAACTTCAACTAATTCATTTGAAATTCTTCCAAGCATAGGGTTAGCTGTTACTCCTGAAAATGCATCAGAACCTCCACACTTAACACCTATCTTTAATTTAGATATGCTTACATCTTCTCTTTCAAATTTTGAAGCGTAATCAATTAATTCTTTTATAAGTTTCTTACCTTCTTCTATTTCATCTTCAACATCTTGAGTCTTTAAGAACTTAATTCTATTGTTATTAATAGGTTCTAATAATTCTTTAAATCCTTCAAGTGTATTGTTTTCACATCCTAATGCAACTACAAGTACACCACCTGCATTTGGATGATTTACAAGATCAGCTAAAATCTTTCTTGTATATTCAAAGTCGTCTCCTAATTGAGAGCATCCGAAAGGATGTGGGAAGTTATATACTCCATCAATCTTATCATTTATAAGCTTGTTTCCTTCTTTAGCTAGGATTTCACAAGTCTTATTTATACATCCAACAGTATTTATTATCCAAATATCATTTCTAATTCCTACTTCACCATTTTCACGAACATATCCTTTAAAAGTAAGATCAGAATCAACTACCTTTGTATCTTCTACTCCACCATTGAATTTATATTCTAAAATTTCCCCAAGTCCTGTAGCTAGGTTGTGAGAATGGATCCATTCTCCAACCTTTATATCTCTTTGAGCTTTACCAATGCTATATCCGTACTTAATTACATCTTGGCCTTCTTTAATATCTCTTATTGCTACTTTATGTCCCATTGGAACATCATCTAATAATGTTATTTTTTCATTTGCATTTTCAATAACATCGCCTTTTTTAGCATCTTCAAGCATTACAACGACGTCATCATCAACGTTTATTTTTATAATATTATGCATATTTTTTCTCCAACTCTACTAATGTTTTACTTACTGCTTCTACTAATCCATCAATTAATGTTAAATCTTCACCCCATAAAGTCTTGTTAGATAAAACTTCCTTTACATATGCAGCATCTTTAACTTCATACTTCTTGTTAGCTTCTGCCATGTATTCTAGAACTTCATTAACATCAAATACTGGGTATTCTGCTCCCTTAAAGCTATGTCCAACATATTTGCCTTCTTTCATTTCTACTTGGTAGAATCTTAAAAGGCCTGCAAGACCAGTTACCATGTTCATTGGTAATGAGTTATTATCTTTGATGTATGATTTAATTGTTGGAAGATCTCTGTTTACGAACTTAGAAACTGAGTTCATAGAAATTGATTCTAATTTATGCTTTAATGCTGGGTTTCTGAATCTTTGTAATATAACCTTTGCATAAGCTTCTGCATCATCATTATGTAATGATGGAATTATTTCTTTTTCTAATGTTTCATTTAAGAATGCTTTTTCAGCTTCATCTTCTACAAGTTCATCAACTCTTGTAAATCCTTTTAATATTCCAAGTGGAGTTATTAATGTATGAGAACCATTTAATATACTTACTTTTAGAAGGTGAGTTTCATATAAAGATTCTAACCACTTAACATTTAATCCAGCTGATTTTAATGGTAATATCTTATCATATTCTTCGCTTCCTTCAATTCCCCATAAGTGGAATGGTTCGCAGATAGAAACAGCTTCATCTATATATCCTAGACTTTCAAATACTTCTTCAGCATTTTCTCTTGGATATCCTGGAACTATTCTATCAACTAAGCTGCATAAGAATACACAACTGTTATTAAGCCATGCTTTAAATTCATCAGATGCTCCAAAGCTTTCTGCATGGTCCTTAACCATTTTTTCAAGAACTTTTCCGTTATCATCTACTAATTCGCATGGGAATATAAGAAGTTTCTTTTCTTTATCTTTTATAGTGTCAAATCTGTGCATTAAAAATGCAGTTAATTTTCCTGGGTATAAACCTTCTGTAGCCACCTTATCTAAAGTAACTTCTTTATAAGTTAAACCAGCTTCTGTTGTATTTGAAATCACTATGTCTAATGATTCTAATTCAGCTATATCCATAAAGCTCTTCCAGTCAACATTGAAGTTAAATGCTTTTGATAAAACTTGAATTATTTCTGCATTTTCATATGGCTTGTCATCAACAAAACCTCTTTCAATTACTGTATATAATAAATCTTGATCATTTAATATGTTTATCTTCTTATCGAAATTTAAAGGACAAGTCAAAGCAACTGATCCATCATATTTTCCTGCTTTAATTGCTTTATATAACATCCAATCAAAGAAAGAAGTTAAGAAATTTCCTTCACCAATTTGCATAACTCTTATTGGGCTATTTATAACTTTTTCATGAAGTTCTTTTTCTTCAGCGCTTAAACAATCAACACTTAATTTTTTTAACATATTTAACACCTCGTATATTTCTATATTTTCTTTTTTATACATTTTATTACACAAAAACAGCCGAAAGAGTCCTATATTTTCCGATTCTTTCAGCTGCAAAACTTAAATTGTCTGCACTAAAATCATCTCTTTATATTTTCAATTCCAGAGTTCATAAGTGTCATAACATGGTTTAAATTTACTGTATTTATATCTCCGTTTATACTATGTTTTAATGAGCTGGCACATATTGCAAAATTAATAATTTTGTCTGAATCATATTCTGATACAATTCCATGAAGGATACCTGCTGTAAATGAATCTCCTCCACCAACTCTATCAATAATATCAAAAGTATATTTCTTACTTATGCTTAATTTTTCCCCATCGTATAAAAAGCCTTGTATTGAATTATTATTAACTGAGTTAACCCATCTTTTTGTGGATGTAGCAAACTTTAAGTTAGGATAATTATTAAAAAGTTCTTTATATAAAAGTTCCAAATTTTCTTCAAAATTTTCTGATTTATTGATATCATATTTTAAAATGTTCTTAAAATCTAATATTCCTAGAAAAGCAATATCCACATATGGAAGAATTTCTTTCATAAAGCTTTCTGCTTCTTCAAGACTCCATAGTTTTGATCTATAATTAGAATCATAAGATACTACTATTCCTCTTTTCTTAGCTTCTTTTGCTAAAGTTAATGTAAAATCACGCATTTTCTTGCTTAATGCTGGCGTAATTCCAGAAACATGTAGCATTGATACATCACTTAATATATTTTCTATGTCAAATTCCTTACCTTCAGCTAGTGATATTGCAGAGTATTGTCTATCATATACTACTTCTGAATTTCTTAAACCTGCACCCTTTTCCAAAAAATAAATTCCAAGTCGGCCTTCACCTTTAATGATTGCACTTGTATCTACTGAAAAAGCATTTAGATCTCGTATAACTTTTTCTCCTAGCTGATTATCTGGCAGCTTTGTCAACATCTTAGTTTTGTTACCAAACATACTAAGACTGCATAAAACATTTGCTTCTCCGCCGGCATAAGTTGCCTCAAATCTATCGGCTTGTATTATCATTTTTGAATTTTCAGGAGTCAATCGAAGCATGATCTCTCCAAAGCCTAATATTTTACTTTGTTTATTAACCTCTAGCTTTCTCAACTTTCTTTACAAACTCCTTAGCTAAGTTTTCAATATCTTCTAAACTTCCAGCTCCTGTTAATGCGCTACCTACACCAACACATGAAACTCCTGCTTTAAACCATTCTTCTATATTATCTATATTAACTCCACCAGTTGGCATAATATCTACAGTTGGAATTGGTGCTTTAACAGCTTTAATATATTTAGGGCCAAAACATTCACCTGGGAATATTTTAACTAAGTTATTTCCTTTAGACATAGCATTCATAACTTCAGTAACAGTCATACATCCTGGTAAATAAGGAACACTATTTGCATGACATACTGTATTAGCTTCTTCTGAATATCCTGGACTTACAACATATTTAGCTCCTGCCTCAATAGCATCTTGTGCCATTTTTCCATTTAATACGCTACCTACACCAACTAGTGCATCATCATATTTTTCTGCAGTTTCTCTTATTACTTCAACAACATTAGGGATTGTATAAGTTAATTCTAGAGCTTTAACTCCACCTTTTACACAAGCATCTATGATTCCCATAGCTTCTTCTTTACTTTTTGCTCTTATAACAGCGATAATACCTTGATCTTTTAATTTATTTAACATATCTTTTCCCCCTGATATTTTCAATTCTTGTATACTAAATTGAGAATTCCATAGTTTATTCTTAGAATCAATGGCTATAATAATATTCGGTAATTAATATGTAAATCTTGTTTATCATTAATATGATGTGTTTTAGAAGTTTTATAAATAAATCTATGTACCTCTCAACTTGTATACTAGTTATAGTTTTATTATACACTGTTACAATAATTTTGCAACCCTTTTCAGTTTTTTTTATAATATTTTTACATAAAATATAAAACAAGTATTAATGTTATATAAATCCAATTAACTTATTTCATAAAAAATAAGAAAAAATATAGTCATTTGCCTTTAAGATACTTAAAAATAAAAAAATGCCAATTAGATTGCATATCTAATTAGCATTTTTCTTTATTTTCTTATTGATTCTTTTTCTTAAAATAGCCATAAAATTCACTTGTTTCATCAACTAAGTGCTCCCAACTATTCTTAGTATATTTCATGTGGCGACTTATCATAGATTCAACTTTATCAATTTCTTTATTTTTAACTGTCTTTATAAATTCTCTATGTTGCTCTACCACATCTCTTTTAGGATCTTCTGATTGAGATAACAATCTCATCCTGTTATAATGTGTACTTATATTAAGAATACTCTTCCAAACGTTTCCTTTATTAACACCTAAGAAAAATAATTCATGAAAATGATTATCTAATTTATGAAATTCTTTTTCTCCCCCATCCATCTCAGCAATTATTTGCTGAGCATATAGGTTCTTTTCTAATTCCACAAAGTATTTCTCATCAAAATTCTCACAAGCCTCTTTTAGTACCTTTTCTTCCAACGTAAAACGCATAAATCTTGCTTCTTGGACTAAGTCTAAATCTATTAATGATACATATGTACCTGATTGGGGCTTTACTTCTATAAGGTGTTCGCTCTTTAGTTTCATTAACACTTCTCTTATTGGTGTTCTGGAAATTCCTAGCTTTTCAGATAACTCTACTTCGCTTAAAAGCTCTCCTGGTTTAAGTTCTAATGTCATTATATTTTCTCTTAGAACTCTATAAGCATAGTCCTTCCCACTTTCTTTATCATTCTTTTCATATAATATCAAAAGTTTTCACCACCCCGAATATTTAATTTTTACTAAAACATTTGTCATCTAGCTTCCATTATATCATTTCTTTGAATTCATTATCAACACTAAATGTTCTATCTTTCTGTTTTACACCATTTATTGATACATTTTTGAAAGTTAAATTTCTGATATTTTGTAATACAGCTTCCCCTTTTACACCATTTAATTCAGCATCTTCTAATACTATATTTTCTATTGGGGCATTTTCAAATCCCTTAATATATAAAGCATTTTTAGCATCAATACTTCCACCCTCAACAGTTTTAATGTTAGATAATGTAATATTTCTAAGTAATGGTTTATGATTACCATTTGTTCCTTCTTCATAGAAGAAATCAGCATGTATTACTGCTACCTTAGATTTATTAACAGTACTATTCTTTACATATATATTTTCAAGTTTTCCACCACGTTCAGCATTAGTTTTAAATCTTATTGGATAGTCTAATTCTTTACTATCAAAGTAATTATCATGAGCTAATATATCATTAACTCCTCCTGAAATTTCACTTCCAATTGTAATACCACCATGTCCGTCTTTAAACATATTATTTCTAATAATAATATTTTCAGAAGGAACTCCTATATTTCTTCCTTCATTATTTCTTCCTGATTTTATAGCTATACAATCATCACCAGTTAGGAAATAACAATTTTCAATAATCATATCTTTACATGATTCAGGATCACAACCATCATTATTATAAAGATTTGTATTTACTGTAACTCTATTTACTTTTAAATTTTCACAAAGTACAGGATTCATTTCCCAGAAAGGTGAATTTAATATTGTAATATCTTCTATTAAAATATTCTTTGACTTGTATGGTTGGATGAATGGAGGTCTTATTGTTGATATTTCATCTGTAAATATTCTTTCAGTTCTAACATCAAGATTTTTTTGACCCATATCAAATAGTCTTTCTCTTTGAATTTGTTGATCTTCTTCATTAAAGAATCCAAATTTCCATGGCATCCAGTTAAATTCATCTGCATTACCATCTAAAATTCCTTTTCCTGTAATAGCTATATTTTCAGCTTCATAAGAGTATACAAAAGGTGAAAAGTTCATCATTTCAATTCCTTCCCATCTTGTATACACAACTGGATAGTACTCATTGCTCTTATTTCTAACAAATTTTAAAACTGCATTTTCTTCAACATGAAGTTCTACATTACTCTTTAATGTAATAGCTCCAGTATAATATACATTTGGTTTTTCCTTATTATCACTTCCAGGAATAATTACTCTTCCCCCATTTACAGATGCATCGTCAATTGCTTTTTGAATAACATCTCCATAATAAATAACATTTTGAGTATTTCTTATTAAAGATTTATTTCTATATGCATCATCTTTTTTAATCTCTGCCTTTGGTTTTGTATACGGTCCATCAGGATGAGTAAAATATTCTTCTTCTATTTCTCTTACTAAACCTTTGTATTTTTCATCAGTTATTAAAAAACTTTCTTTCTTGCTGAAATCTGGCATGTTTTTATTAACTTTATTTTCTATTTCATCATATAATTTTTGATTCCACTCAAATTTATTTACTGTCATAATTTATTCACCTAATCTTTCTTATTACTTACTATTTAAAAAAATATAGCAGGTAAATATTATTTACCCGCTATATCTATCTTTAACTTTAATTAATTACTAATTACTAATTAAGCGTTAACTGCTTTTTCATGGTATCCAACATTGTTGTTACCGAAGCACTTATCATATGCATATCCAGTTAATTGTTCAATTGCTTCCTTAGCTTCTGCAGTAACTTGTGACTTGTCTCCACCAGCCTTAATTCTGTTAACTTCATCTACAAGTAACTTGTGAGATTCTTTAGTTAATTTTAATCTTCTAGCTGCTAAGAAACATAATGCTAATAATACCATTGGTACAGCAACAGTCATTATAGTAATTGTATTTACAGCTGATTGTGGTTGAACAGCTTCCCCCTTAACAAAGCCTGAATATTGTAATATTACACCTAATAAGAATGATTCAACTGCACCAGCAACTTTTGATAATAAACCGTTAGTACCTGTGAAAATACCTTCTCTTCTTTGCATTGTAACAGCTTCATCGATATCTGCCATAAATGGTAATTGGAATACTGGTATATAGTCTAATGCTGCTCTACCCATGAAGTTTAGAACTGCTATTACAACTAATGATGGAACTAGGATTGAAGAACCTTTCATTGTTGTTAATCCAACATATCCTAAACAAGTTACACAAACTACAACTGCACCGTAGTTGAATGCTTTAGGTCCACCGAATTTGTAGCATAAACCAATTGTTATAGTAACAGCAACTATTGCAATTATTTGAGAAGCTCCTGTAATGTATCCAGCTTCTACCTTTGATAATGCAAGACAGTAAACAACGAAGTATGTAAATACACCACTACATAAGTTTTTGTAAATTCCGATTAATAACATCATTGCAGCATGTAATCTAAATGATTTAATTTGCATAGCTGATGGGATATCTGTAAGCATTTTCTTTAATGTTTCACCTAATCCCTTAGTTTCAATAACATGTACATCTTTAGGATCTCTTTCAAATGTAAAGAAGTAGAAAACAACTAATGATAATGCCATAATTACTGCATATGTAACACCTGCATAGAAGTAAGCTTGTGGATTATCATCTCCCATTCTTGCAGCGAAGAAAGCTGGGAATGCTGTAGCTATACCACTTGAGAATTGTCCAAAATATTGTTTAGCTGATACAAGTTTAGTCTTATCAGCAGCAGTTGTAGCCATTTCTGCTGGTAATGTTGTACCTGTAACTAATACTAGAGTAAATGTCATTTCCCATAATAAGTTCATTACAAAATAGAATGAGAATGAATGTCCAGTTGTCCATAAAATTGGGAATATAATTAATACTAGTGGAATACCAATCAATGTGAATGATCTTCTTCTACCAAATCTTCTACCCATTGCAGTTTTACCAAAGTTATCACTCATCGATCCAACTAATGGATTTAATACTGCATCCATAAGTCTTGTAATTGTAAATATCGAACCTGCTTTAATAGGATCTATATCACAACATTGAGTATAAAAAAACATTAAGAATGCTGAAACGATAGCTTGTGAACCACTTCCCAAGAAGTTGATACATGCATAACCTATCATGTTCATGAAAGTTATTTTCCTTTTCATTATAATACCTCCAGTTTTTATAAATGATTTCATTATAAATTTATTTGAGATGGCTATAGAAAACTATAGCCATTTCATACCATTATAAAAATATTAATTATTTTAGTAAGTTTTCTTCAGCAGCTGCTAAAACGAATGGTCCTAAGCCCTTTGGTTCGTTACATACGATTGGTTCACTAATGTAATAAGTGAATGATCCATCTCTCATACCATGGCAGTTATCTTTTCCACCAAGTCCTGCAACAAAGCAGATTTTATTTAAGTTGATTAATCCCTTATCAGATTCTAATATGAATTCATCAATTAATCCTTGGAATGAAGAATGAGCAAATTCTCTTAATTCTTCTCTTAAGAATCCTAATCTTACACCCTTAAGTATTGAGTAAACTATCATTGATGATCCTGATGCTTCTAAGTAATTTCCTTTTCTATCACCTTGATCTAGTACTTGATAGAATACATGGCTCTTAGGATCTGCTACTTTAATTAAAGCATCCATTGTATCTTGGTAAATCTTAAGAACTTCATCATATCCCTTAGTTTCTTTTGGTAATACTTCTAAAGTATCAACTAATGCCATTACATACCATCCCATTGATCTGCTCCAGAAGTGTCTTGATAATCCAGTTTCCTTGTTTGCCCAAGGTTGTTCTCTTGCATCATCGTATGCATGATATAATAAACCAGTCTTTTCATCTATAAGATGTTTCTTAGCTATAATAAATTGTTTAGCTATATCATCAAATTCAGATCCTGTTTTGTCTCCGAATTCGTTTACATATTTCGCATAAAATGTAGCTCCCATATATAAACCATCTAACCAAATTTGTTCAGGATATATTTCTTTATGCCAGAATACTCCTTCTTTTGTTCTTGGATGATTTTCTATTTGAGTTCTTAATAAGTCTAAGGCTTTCTTATATTTTTCTTCCTTAGTTGCTTGATATAAAGTTAAAACAATCTTACCATTGTTTAAATGATCTATGTTGTATTCCTTAACATCATATCCTCTGATGCTTCCATCTTCTTCGATAAATGTATCCATACATTCTTTTATGTAGTTGAAATATTTTTCATCCTTAGTTTGTTTCCAAACTTCAGCAACACCATCTAATGTTAATCCAAATTCATAAGCCCAATAGCTAGTTAAGTCAGTTTTTCTTGCCATTATAGAATCGGCCATCCACTTTGCATAATCTTTCATTTAACAATCCCTCACTTCTATGTTCATTAGTAGTTTTTGTGGAAACGTATTCCTTTCCATGTCCTTATTATATTACCGCAATATTGTAAAGTCAATAAAAATTAGTATATTAGTTAAAGTTTTTTTTAACTTCTTTTATATGTATTTCCCAGAACAAAAAGGTATAATTTAATTTTATATGAAAAAAAGTATATTTTGTATACTGGTTAAATATAGTATTCAAGCCATTTTTATTTTAGAGAATATATTTTTATACAAAAAAATATTTCCTGAAATATTTATTAATTTTTCCTTAATATTTCAAAAAATATTTTTTATTTGTATACTAATTTCACTACACAAAACTAGTTTTTATTAAATTTCAATGCTATTTACTACATTTTTAGCCTTGTTATTTATTTAACTTTATATAAGAAAAGACATGTTGTATACAAAAGCATTATATTTTTTACACCTTGTCATAAATTTCTTGTAAATATTTCATACTAGATTCTATTACTTCTGGACTTGTCCCTTCTAAAATAACATCTATATGTGGTTTTCTCTCTTTTATTAGCGATAATAATAATGGATAATTAAATTGTCCAGTTCCTATAGCTGGAGTCTGTACAACATGTCCATCTTCTATATAGAAGTCTTTAGCATGAATTAAAACTATTTTGTCTCCATATAAATCAAAAGCATCTCTTATAATTTGATCTTGGTTCATATAATTATCATCATTTAAGAAATTGAACAAATCAAAAATTGCTTCTACATTATCTGAGCCAACTTCATCTATCGCTCTTTTAACTTTTTGTGGTGTACTTAAAACATGACGAACTTGTCCTTCTATTGCTACAATCACACCAAGCTTTTCAGCTGCATCTGCCATAATCTTTAATGAACTAACGCATCTATTAAAAGCTTCTTCTGTATGATTTTCAGGTCCATCAACATATTCAGCATTTAAGGCTCCTGATTCTGTACCTACTAAACTGCATCCAAGCATACTTGCAAAACGTAAATACTTTTTATATGTAGTTAATAACTTTTCTAATTCTTCATCATCTGGATGTGACATGTTTATATAACACCCTAACATGCTGACGTTTACATGATGTTTAGCAAAAGTTTCTCTAACGAAACTAGCAAGACCTGGTGTTAAACAATCATCTGTTACCTTAAATTCCGTAACTGCTTTTTTCATTACTAGCTGAATGCTTTTTAAATCTTTTTCTTCTATTTTTGCTGCTAATTCGTCTAATGTATATTTACCTACATCATGACCTCTTACTCCGATTCTCATATAAAAACTCCTTTTTCTTCATTTATTTTACTTTACATTAATATTATACCGAATATGATAAAAACCTCAATATAACTTATATATTTTTTTGACATATAAACAAAAAACAACATATCTTTATACTTATGAAACTCTAGATTAACTCTTTAATAACTTATGTACAATTTTCAATATCTTTTTTGTGCAATTTTTATATAGATTTTAAAGCTTATAATTTCTATAATGTAAACATATTCATTTTTTTATTTTTAGGAGGTATATATTATGTCAACCCTATCATTAAGACACATTTATAAAATATATCCAGGCGATGTAACTGCCGTTAAAGATTTTAATTTAGAAATTGCAGATAAAGAATTTATAGTATTTGTTGGTCCATCAGGTTGTGGTAAATCTACTACTTTAAGAATGGTTGCTGGACTTGAAGAAATCTCAAAAGGAGAATTGTATATAGATGATACCCTTGTAAATGATATTGCTCCAAAGGACAGAGATATATCTATGGTATTCCAAAGCTATGCTCTTTATCCTCATATGACTGTATTTGATAATATGGCCTTTGCTTTAAAATTAAGAAAAGTTCCAAAGGATGAAATTCGTAAAAAAGTATTAGAAGTAGCAAAAACTCTTGATATAGAACATTTATTAGATAGAAAACCAAAAGCTCTTTCTGGAGGACAAAGACAAAGAGTTGCCCTTGGTCGTGCAATAGTAAGAGAACCCAAGGTATTCCTTATGGATGAGCCTTTATCAAACCTAGATGCAAAATTAAGAGTACAAATGAGAACTGAAATCTCAAAATTACATAAGAGACTTCAATCTACATTTATATATGTAACTCATGACCAAACTGAAGCTATGACAATGGGATCAAGAATTGTTGTTATGAAAGATGGTATAATTCAACAAGTTGATTCTCCTCAAGTTGTTCATGATCACCCAGCAAATCTTTTTGTTGCTGGATTTATAGGAAGTCCTCAAATGAACTTTATCCATAGTAATGTTATAGAAGAAAATGATAGATTATACTTTGACTTTAAAGGTGAAAAAATTGCTATTGCACCTGATAAAGCAGAAGTATTAAAGAAAAGAGGATTTGCTAATAAAGATTTAATAGTTGGTATAAGGCCTGAAAACATGGATAACAATCCTGACTTTGTAGAAAAATATAAAGATTCTTCTTTTACTTGTAAGTTAGATGTTAAGGAACTTATGGGTGCTGAAACTTATCTTTACATTAATAAAAATGACAAACAATTAGTTGTAAGAGTTAATGGTAGCAGTTCTTTAGAACTAGGACAAACAGTTAGAATTGCAATGAATCCTGATAAAATGCATTTCTTTGATATAGAAACTGAAAATACAATAATATAAAATTTTATAAAAATAAAGCAGACAGAACTTCAAGCTTTGTCTGCTTTATTTTTATTTATGTATTTATTTCACAAATAACTTAACAATAGTTATAATCAATCCTGAAAGACATGCTGTTATAGGTATTGTTAACACCCATGCCCATACTATGTTTTTGGCTACTCCCCATTTTACAGATTTTAATCTCTTAGATGCTCCAACCCCCATTATTGTAGTTGTTATTATATGAGTTGTACTTACTGGAGCATGAAAAAGTGTGGCTACAAATATAACTGCAGCTGAACCTGTTTGAGCTGCAAAGCCATTTACTGGAGTAAGCTTAGCCATTCCACTTCCCATTGTTTTTATTATCTTTTTACCACCAATAGAAGTTCCAAGGGCCATTGCTGTAGCACATAGTATAATTACCCAATATGGAACTTTAAATTCACTTATAAATCCTCCACTAACTAGAGCCATTGTAATTAACCCCATGGATTTTTGAGCATCATTACCACCATGATTTAGTGCCATAAGAGCTCCTGCTGCTGCTTGAAGTTTTAAAAACACCTTATTAACCTTTCTTCTATTAAAAGGACTAAGAATAATATTTAATATCTTCATAATTACAAATCCCACACAAAAACCTATTACTGGCGATAAGAAAAGCCATATTATAACGTTATCAAATAAGTTAGCCCAATTTACAGCATCAAGTGTACATGTATATGCTATTCCTCCCCCAACAAGTGCACCTATTAATGCATGAGAAGAACTACTTGGTATACCAAAATACCATGTTATAAGATTCCAAATAATTGAGGCTATAAGCACACATAATATTACCCATTGAGGTATTAAGGAATTACTTACTATATTATCTCCAACAGTCTTAGCTACTTCTGTACCTGTAAAAGCACCTATAAAGTTAAATATAGCACAAACAAGTATTGCTACTTTAGGAGTTAAGGCTCTTGTAGTAATTGAAGTTGCAACTGCTGTTGCTGTATCATGAAATCCATTAATAAAATCAAATAAAACGGAAAAAAATACTATTAGGGCAGTTACTACAATTGCACTATGCATTCTTTATAACAACTCCTTCAATAATATTTGCTACTTCTTTGCAACCATCAATAGTGTTTTCAATTATTTGATAAATTTCTTTCCATTTTATAATATTTAACACATTTGATTCATCTTCAAATAGAATTGCTACAGTCTTTCTAAATAAATCATCTGCATCATTTTCTGTTTTTGCAATACTATTAATTTTTTCTCTTAAAGTATTAGATTTAAAGCCATTATCTTTAAGTTCTATAAGAAGTCCAGTGACATCTGAAGTAATACTAACTAATAAATCACATAATTCTTTACACGCCTCTGTACTTTCATCTATATGAAACATTATAAATCTATGCATTGCAGAACTAATTAAATCTAATATGTTATCCATACATTTTATTATTTCATATATATCCTCTCTATCTATAGGTGTAATAAAAGCCTCATCTAATTCCTTAGTTAAAGTACGTACTAATTCATTACCTTGGTCTTCTATCCCTTCTATTTTTATCACATTCTTTTCTTTTTCCTTTAAGTTATCTAGACTTGTTCTTAATAATTTTGTTGATTCTTCAACATTTTTTGCTGATTTTACCAGCATTAAAAAAAACTTATCTTCTTTTTTTGAAGCAAACATTTATACATCACCTTTCCTTGTATTACTTCTTTAAATTACTTATCCACTACTCATTATACAATATTTTTCTTTATCAAGAAGTTTTTCATAATTTTTAACATATTTTTAACATACATTTTTTTATGCTTTTGTAAAATAGTTGTATAATGTTGATATATTATTAAAGGAGGAAGTCTATCGTTAATAAAAAGATGTACAAATGTGTTTAAAAATGTTAACATGTACCCGAGAGGTGAGATTAACATGAATAAACATTTAACTAATTATAAACCTAAAGACTTTGCAGAATTACTAGGTGTAAGTGTGAAAACTTTACAACGTTGGGATAGAGAAGATATATTAAAAGCCAAAAGAACTCCAACAGATAGAAGGTACTATACTTATGACCAGTATTTAGAATTTAAAGGTATCAGTAATATTACTACAGATAGAAAAATAGTAATTTACACAAGAGTTTCTACAAATGGACAGAAAGATGATTTGAAAAATCAAGTTGAGTTTCTTCTTAACTTTACATCTTCTAA
>NZ_FPBY01000062.1 GCF_900116755.1 Clostridium sp. DSM 8431 | reverse complement strand
GTTTCTCCTATTTGGAGCTTACCTGCTGATTATCCATTGTATAAGCACTTAGGATTTAACCTTATGCCATCTAACTAATTCTTTCTACTTTCGTAACCCTCACGCTTAACTTTATTTCATGCTTACGTTGTGGTTTAGTTAGCTTTAGGAATTCCCAGCAATTCAAGTAGTATTGGATAGGTCTCTTTCCTATCTCTACATATAGATTTCTCTATATGCTGACTATTTTGGCTACTAACTCATGACTAAAGTCACGAGTATGCGTAGCCATTCTAATCAAATAAAGGTTTCTTTACTTTAGATATATCTATTTCTCTTGCTATAAGCTGAGTTAAAACTCCACCATAGGATATATTTCCTTGAAGTATTGCTCCATAAATCTTTCCATCTTTATGAATTACTTTTTTATAATTTCCCGTAGTGTCTTCTTCACTTTCTACTTTATATGTATCATCAGGAGGAGTATTAATTCCTAAAGACATAGTTGGAATTCCAAGAAAATTCATAGTAGCTTTACTTGTAAAAAAGTCTTTTATCTCTGCATCAAATCCAGTCATATTATCAGCTGCAATAAGTCCTTCCTTTGTTGCTACAGACCAGATAGGTCCTCTTCCTGTAACATCTCCTGCTCCGTAAATATCTTTTATATTAGTTCTGCCTTTAGCATCAATAATAAGACCAAACTTATCACATTCCACTGGAGTATCTTTTAAAAATTCAACATTTGCCCTTACACCAGCACAGCATACTAAAAGATCGCAAGGAATAAATTCTCCTGTAGTTAATTGAATTTCTTTAATATATTCATTTTCATCTACAATAAGTTCTTTTGCTCCCTTACCATAATATTGTTTAACCCCATGCTTTTCATAAGCTTCTTCATAGGTTTTTGCTGCTCTTTTATCTAATTGAATAGATAACATTCTATCTTGCATTTCAACTAAAGATATTTCTTTTCCATAATCTAAAATTCCAGTTATTACATCTATTCCAACTAAACCTGCCCCCATAATAACAATATGCTTACACTCATCTCTTTTAGCTTCCTTCATTATATATTCACAATCATCTAAATTTCTAAAGCCTATAGAGTTTTTAGCACTTACTAAGTGAGGTATAGGTGGGAAGAAGGTATGAGAACCTGTAGCAATTAAAAGTTTATCATATTCTATTTCTCTATTATCCTCTAATAAAACCTTTTTTTCTTCAACATTTAATCCTGTAGCAGCTACGCCTTTTATCCACTTAATGCCATATCCTTTCCAAAAGTTATCTTCCATAAACTCCAGTCTTTTAAGATCTCTAAGACCTTCCATATAATAATGAAGTATACATCTTGAATAAACATATTCATCCTTTGATATTACAGTAATTTCAGCATTATTATCCCTATCTCTTAACTGTCTTGCTGCATTTATACCTGCTGCTGATGCTCCTATAACTACATATTTCATAAAATTTACACCTCCTCTAAAGTTAATGCCTGCATTGGGCATCTAGCTACACATTGAGGCTGGCTGCCATCTTTAGCATAAAACTGTGTACACATATCACACTTCATTATTTCTTCATAATATATCCTATCACTTTTTAAAACTCCATAAGGACATGCCATTATGCACATATAGCAACTTGAACATCTACTTTTATCATACAATACAAATCCTGATTCCTTATCTTTTCTCATGGCACCAGTTTGGCAAGTATAAACACATTCAGGCCTATCACAATGTCTGCAGAAAATTTGAGTTTCTGTAAAATCACTGCTTAAAGTTACCCTGTCTCTTGAATCACATGAATCATGGCTTACTATACATGCAGTTACGCAAGTTAAACATCCAATACATCTGCTTCTATCTATTCTTATTCTCTTCATGTCTTTATACCCCCTCTATCTTTCTTATGTTAACAGGTGTAGATTTAAATGATGGTTCTTTAGAATACTTATCATATACTGAAGGAGTTAAAGTATTGCATTCAATGTAATGCATAGGAGCAAAGATTTCATCATACTTTACATGATTTGTTGACCTTACTAAAAATTTTGCAGACTCACCGTTTATAGAATCAATAATTACAGTTTCATTTTCCTTAATATCTAAATCCTCTAAAAGCTTTGTATTAAAAAAGGCATAAGCTTCTTCAGAAGTAGCATCAGTTACAAATTTAATTTCTCTAGTTCTAGTTAATGTATGCCATTGTCCTGCAGTTCCTCTTCCTGTATTAAAGGTATAAGGATATTCCTTTGTATTTGGAAGTGGATTTTCCATTGGTTTTTCAAAAATAAAATGTGCCTTATTATTTTTAGTATAGAACTTACCATTTTCAAATAGACGTCTTTGGTCATCTAAAAGCTCATCACCTTCTTTAAAAGGCCATTGAATTCCTTTTGAATTTTTAAGCTTATCATAATCTATACCTGTTATTTCACAAGGCATATATCTTGAACATTCCTTCATTAAATTAAAAGCATCCCTTGGAGTCTTCCATCTTTCTAAAAGATCTCCCATACCTAAAGCCTTACCTAATCCAAGTAGTACCTCATAATCAGTTTTTTCATTTTCCTTTCTCTTTAAAACTGGGCGCATAGCAGACACTCTTCTTTCAGTATTTATATAGGTACCTTCTTTTTTAATTCCAGGAACTACAGGAAGGAAAACATCTGCATCCTTTGAAGTGTCAGTATCATCATATACATCTTGCACAACTAAAAACTCTAACTTTTCCATAGCTTCTTTAAATGTTTTATTATTAGTCCATGAATGCCTTGGATTAGTGCATATTACAAAAAGTCCTTTTATTTCACCTTCAATTACCTTTTCTACTATTTCGTTATAAGTTATGGTTGGTTTATGAGCTATCATATTTTCGTCTACACCTAA
This sequence comes from Clostridium sp. DSM 8431, assembly GCF_900116755.1. Classification (GTDB taxonomy): domain Bacteria; phylum Bacillota; class Clostridia; order Clostridiales; family Clostridiaceae; genus Clostridium. The sequence goes on along the minus strand of NZ_FPBY01000062.1, from coordinate 16,536 downwards.
AACCTTTGCCACTCTAAGTCTTCTATCATTATCAGCATAATCTCCACCACCAAAAACTCCTGTAGTATTACTAAAAACTCTTGAACCCATGGCATTGCTTTGTCCTGTTATTGAGTTTGCTCCTGTTCCAGGTTTTCCAATATTACCAGTCATTAAAGCTATATTTATAATAGCTTCTGCAACTCTTACTCCTTCATAGCTCTGATTTACTCCCATTGTCCACCATAACGATACTCGCTTTCCTTCATGAATAAGCTCTGCCAGTTTTTCTATATCTTCTTTTGAAATTCCAGTGACCTCTTCAGCTTTTTCTACTGTAAACTTCTTAACGAATTCCTTAAATTCATCAAAACCTTCAGTATATTTTTCAATATAGTCCTTATCAATATAATCTTTTTCTATTAAGATATTTGATACAGTATAAAGTAAGATTAAATCGCTTTTAGGCTTAATTCCATAAAAGTAATCTGCATGAATAGCTGTTTCTGATTTTCTAGGATCAATAACAATTAACTTTTTGTTTTCATTAGCTCTTATTCTTCCCCAAAGTATAGGATGAGCTACAACTGGATTAGATCCTATTAAGATTATGGTATCTGATAATTCTGCATCCTTTAAAGTGTAAGGAGGTGCATCAAATCCAAAACTATGTTTATGAGCTACAACTGCTGTAGACATACAAAGTCTTGTATTACCATCAAGATTAGTCTGAAGAAAGTTTCTCATTATATGACCTAAAAGTGCAAATTCTTCTGTAGTTAATTGACCAGTACTAATGCCAGCTATACTTTCCTTTCCATACTTTTTTTGAAGTTCTAAAAGCTTTCCTGCAGTATACTTATAAGCCTCTTCCCACTGTACTTCTTTAAAGCTTCCATCCTTCATCTTTATTTTTGGAAGAGGAGAACATTTATAAAGGGTGGTTTGCTTATCTAAGGAAAGACCTTTAATACATGAAAAACCATCATTAACTGGATAGCCTTTAGTAGGTATTACTTTTACAATGCTTTCATCTTCAACATAAAAATCTAAGTTACATGCCAGTGCACAGTAATTACATGTTGACTGAACTTTTTTCATCAGTATCCCTGCTTTCTTTTTTTATATAATTAAAACTTTTTGCAGTTCCTTTTTAGGACTACAAAAAGTAATAATTTTATGATATTGCCAATTAGTTAAACAGTATTATAATTTGCAAAAAGGACTTATATTATTCTCATAAGCTACTAAATAACTAATTGATAAAGCAATTTCATACTTTCCCTACAAGTAGATGCTTTAAGCATAGAGAAAACCTCTCTTAAAGTATTACTTACTAAGAAATTTTTTGTGATTATAGATAAAATGTGCTAGATTGATTATTGTTATAAATTTTATTATAATAATATTAAATTTATATTTTTTATATAAATTATAATTTATATAAAAAAATATAAAAATAAAGAAGAATACAAATGGCAAAGAAGAATTTAAAGTTACATGCAGTTGTTGCACCAGCTCAGACAGTTATAGTATCAGCATATGATGAAGATGGAAAGCCAGATGCATGCACATTAGCTTTTTATACTATGAGCAGTCATAAACCACCTTGCGTTACCATTGCAATTAATGCTACAGCAAGAAGAAAAACTCTAAAGAGTATATTAAGTAGTGGTGCCTTTGTAGTTGGATATCCTGGGACTAATCAGGTTAAGGAAGCAGATTATCTTGGTGTAGAATCTGGCTATAATACAGACAAATTAGAAAAGATAGGATTTACAACATCTGAAGGTCAATGTGTTCATGCACCTGTAATAAATGAATTACTTTTATTCCTAGAATGTAAGGTTATTCACCAAGTTACTATCGGTAGTCATACTCAAATTACAGGGGAAATTAAAAACATTCAAGCAGATGAAAGCATTCTAAATGATAAGGACAAGATTTTACTTAATGAGCTAAAACCAATAATTTATGACGAAGAATCTTTCTCTTATTATGAGCTAGGAGATACTGTGGCTGATGCCTTTAAGACTGGTGCAGAATTTAAAAAATCCTTCATTAATAATTAATATGAAATAACTAAAATTAAAGGAACTCAATAAGAGAACACCTACAATTTTAATACCTATAAGTATTAAAATTGTAGGTGTTCTTTCTTACCTTTACTTTCTAGCGCAATTTTTAGTTGTTCCCTTTAAAATTCCAAGGGCATGATCAAGTTCACTTATAATATATTCTAAACACTCAGTTACTGCCTTAGGACTTCCAGGCATATTTACTATTAATGTACCTTTTCTAATACCTGCTGTTGCTCTACTTAGCATTGCTCTTTTAGTAAGCTGAAGGCTATAAGCCCTCATAGCTTCTGGAATACCAGGAACTTGTCTTTCAACAATATCCATAGTAGCTTCTGGCATAACATCTCTTGGTGAAAAACCTGTTCCACCTGTTGTTAATATTATATCTGCTATGTCTTCATCAGCTATTCTCTTCATTTCAGCACTTAACATTTCTCTCTCATCTGGAAGTAATATAGAATCTACAACTGTATAACCATTTGCTTTAACTATTTCTGCTATAACTGGACCACTCTTATCTTCTCTTTCTTTAGCGTATCCTGAATCACTACTTGTTATTATTGCTACTCTGTACATACTATAAATTCATCTCCTACTTTAATTTTTCCTCCGTGAATTACCTTTGTAAATACACCTTCTCTTGGCATAATACAATCTCCAACTCTATGGAATATTTCACATTCAGAGTGACACTTTTTACCTACTTGAGTTAATTCTAAAACTACATCATTACACTTAAATTTCGTTCCTATAGGAAATGTCTTAAAATCAAATCCTTCCACTAATATATTTTCACCAAAGTCTCCATCTACAACATTTCCGCCTCTTTCATTAAATTCCTTAACTCTGTCATAGGATAAAAGACTTACTTGTCTATGCCAGTTTCCACCGTGAGCATCATTTTCAAGACCAAATCCTTCTACCACATTACATTCTTTAATATTTTTCTTTACTGTTCCTCTTTTTTCACTTATACAAACTGCTATTACTTTACCCATCAACTTTTCCTCCTAAGGTCTTTAGCCTCCTATTTGAGACATTCCTTTAATTTCTATATGTTCTTTTTTATCTTTACTAGAAAACATATGACTTTCAGGTTTATTATAAATTGTTTCTTCAATAACCCTTATTATTTCATCATCCGATTTTCCTTCTCTTAAAAGTTTCTTTAAATCACTACCTGTTTCATATTGAAGACACTTCTTTAAAAATCCATCTGAAGTAAGTCTTACTCTATTACATGAATCACAGAATTTATGATTTACTGCACTTATAAAACCTATTTTCCCTTTGAAATTTTCCAGACTATAATATGTACTAGGTCCATTACCAAGTTTTCCTTTATACTCTTTTAAAACTCCAACATGTTCTTCTATAATTTTCTTAATTTCATCATCAGTATAGCCCTTCATTTCTCTTCCTAAGCCTATTGGCATAAGTTCTATAAAACGCACACTAAGATTTTTATCTTTTGCTAAATTGACTATGTCTAAAATTTCTTTATCATTTTCACCTTTAATAGGTACACAGTTAATCTTTACTGTTAGATTTTCATAAGTTAAACACTTATCTATAGATTTTAATACTTTATCTATATCTCCAACTCTTGTTACACTTTTAAACTTTTCTTTATCTAAAGTATCTATACTTATGTTAACTGCATCTAATCCTGCTTTAACTAAACCATCTATTTGATCTTCTAAAAGAATTCCATTAGTAGTTAAAGTAACATTATCTATTCCTTCTATATCTTTAATAGACTTTATAAGATTTTTAAGATTTCTTCTAACTAAAGGCTCTCCTCCTGTAATCTTAACTTTGCTTATTCCAAGCTTTGCAAATTCCCTGCAAAGTCTTATAATTTCTTCATATGTTAATATCTTTTCATGTTCTGTAAGGGTTATCCCCTCTTCAGGCATACAGTAAACACATCTTAAATTACATCTATCCGTTATAGAAATTCTTATATAGTCAATATTTCTATTAAAAATGTCCTTCATTGTCTCTCCCTTTTATAAACTCAATAATTAAATTTACTATCGAATCTATATCATTTAAGTCTACTATATTTATACTACTGTCAAAATTTTCTATATCAGTTGCTAAAGCTAATATAGTTTCTTTTTTACACACACTTTTTTCTGAATTACCCTTTCTTACAATTTCGATCTTTGGATAATCAGAATATTTAAATCCTTCTAATATAATGATGTCTGCTTCACTAAAGTAAGAGATAAGCTCTTCTTCTTTTGTATCTTTCTGCTCTTTTATCACCATAAATTTATTTTTTGAAAATATTGCTGTACCATAAGCACCAGCTTTTCTATGTTTATATGTGTCTGTGCCTTCTACATCTACTTCAAAATCATGTCCATCATGCTTTACTGTAGCAGCCTTGTATCCTGCTTCCTTAAGCTTTGGAAGAATTCTTTCTATTAAAGTAGTTTTTCCTGAATTCTTAACACCACTTATGGCTAATAATACTGGTTTACTTTTCTTTTTCATTTATAAATACTCCAGATTTACCGCCTGTTTTTTTAGATAAATGAATATCTCCCATTTCCATAGATTTATCTATTGCCTTACACATATCATAAATAGTTAAAAGAGCTACATTTACACCTGTTAAAGCTTCCATTTCAACTCCTGTTTTTCCATTAACCTTTGCAATGCATACTGCTTCAATGTAATTTTCTTCTTCATTTACATTAAAATCTACACTACACTTTGTAATCATTAATGGATGGCACATAGGAATAAGCTCCCAGGTTCTTTTAACTGCCATTATACCTGCTACTCTTGCAACTCCTAAAACGTCACCTTTTTCTACCTTATTATTAACAACAGCATCCATAACTCTTGCATTAACATAGATTTTTCCTTTAGCAATTGCTTCTCTTTTAGTAATATTTTTATCTGATACATCTACCATAATGGCATTGCCATTATCATCAAAATGAGTTAATTTATTTTTCATTTTTACTACCTCTATATTAAAATAATTTCTACTTTGTCACCCTTATTTAGCATTTCAGTCCCCGGCTTTATATCTATAAGACAATTACAGCCTTTCATAGATAATAACATCCCTGAAGCATGTTTGTTACTAGTAAGTATTACCTTGCCTTCCTCATAAAAAGCTCTTACAAACCTTCTGATTTTACTCTTCTTCTTAAAATCATTTTCTAAAACAGCTTCTACTCTCTTTGTCTTAAGCCCTTCATCTTCGCTTATCTTATATAACATTGGTCTTCCTAAAAGTTCAAAAGTTGCAAGAGAAGCAAATGGATTTCCTGAAAGGCTTAAAATTGGCTTATCTTTAAACTTAGCAAACATTGCTGGAGTTCCCGGCTGTAAATCTACCTTCCAGAAAAGTCTTTCTGCCTTTAATATAGGAAATACTTCATGGAAAATATCTTTCTTACCTACTGATACTCCTCCAGTAGTAATAACTGCATCAACCTTATCAATAACTTCTTCTATAGCCTTTGTAATTTCTTCTGCATCATCACCAAAATGACCAGATTTAACTACATCTATTCCAAGTTCCATTAATCTAGCTCTAAATAAATGAAGATTTGTATCATAAATCTTACCTTCCTTTAAAGGAGCTCCACTCATTTGAACTTCATCACCTGTTACAAATAAAGCTATTTTAGGTCTTCTTTTTACTAATACCTTAGTAAAACCTGCACTGCTTAATATTCCAATATGTACATAAGAAAGTTTTTCACCTTTATTTATTAAAAGATCATTTTCTTTAATGTCTTCTCCTTTAAAACAGTAATTACTAAAGTCCTTTAACTCTTCATATATTTCAACAGTGTCCATACCTTCATCAGTATTTTCTTGTCTTATAATAGCATTACAATTTGTAGGAATCTTAGCACCTGTCATTATTCTAACTGCTTCACCTTCATTTATTCTTTTTTCAGAATATCCTCCCGCAAAAACTTCATCTACAACCTTTAATGTAACTGGGTTTTCTCTTGATGCTCCCTTTGTATCTTTAGCTATTACTGCATAACCATCTAAAGGAGACCTATCAAAAGGTGGATTAAGTATTGGTGAAAAAATATCTTTAGCGCATACTCTTCCTAAAGCTTCTTCTAAAGATACTTCTTCTACATCCTCTATTCTTCTGCTGTTTTCTTCTATTACATCTACAGCTTTTTCTAGTTCAATTCTAATCATAAAAATTAAACTCCTTTACCAAATTCACATCTTGGATAAGTACATACTTCACATGAGAAGCAAAGTCCACCATGCCCCATCTTTGCGATATCTTTTTTAGTCACTTCAATTCCTGCAGCTACTCTTGGTAATACTAAATCAAATACAGTTGCCTTAGAGTACATAACACAACCTGGAAGTCCCATAATTGGCGTACCATCATCAAAGTATCCAAGTAAAAACATTGCTCCTGGGAATACTGGTGCTCCGTAAGTTACAATATTTGCTCCACTTAACTTTATAGCTCCTGGAGTTAAATCATCAGGGTCAACACTCATTCCCCCTGTACAAAGTATTAAATCTGCTCCTTCTTCCTTCATTTTAGTAATAGCGTTTACTATCATGTCAGTATCATCATCACATATTTCATGAAATATAACTTCAATACCATAATATTTTAATTTATTTATTATTACTGGAGTAAATGTATCCTTTATTCTCTTATGATAAACTTCACTTCCTGTTGTAACAACTCCTGCTTTCATCTTTTTATAAGGAAGTAATTCAAAAAGAGGTTTATCTCCAGCTATTTTTTCAGCTTCTTTTAATTTTTCTTCTTCTATTACTAAAGGAATAACTCTCATACCTGCAAGTTTATTTCCTTTTTTAACTGCATAGTTTGTATGTCTAGATGCAATTGCAATTTCATCTAAAGAATTAATTTGTTCTAGTCTATCTACATCAACTATAAATAAACCATCTATATCTGCCTTTAATTCAATTTTTCCTTCTCTTATTTCACTAGATACCATATTATCATTTATAGATATATTTTTAAGAATTTCAGCTGCTTCATCTTCATGAAGTATTCCTTCTTTCTTTTCCCATATATATAAATGTTCTTTACCTATAGATAAAAGTACTGGAATATCTTCTTCTTTAACTATATGACCTTTTCTAAAAGGTGTATCTTTTACTACGTCTTTTACTATTCTTGTTATATCATGACACAATACATGTCCTACTGCATCTTCTGTTCTAATTAACTTCATGTACTAACATCCTCTCTATTAAAAATTATCACCACATTTTAAATAAATTTATACCTTATTTCCATTTTTTATCTTAATGCAAAAAAGCTATATTAAACATACTTAATAGCATATTTAATACAGCTCAGTAACAATTTATAAAAGAATATTTGCCATCAGTAAAATATTCTTTCCTTAAATTATATATCTTATTCATATAATTTAAAAATCCTCCTTTTCAAACATGGAAGGCTGATTGGTTTCCTACTACAACCCTGAAGACTATTTTTTTAAATGTCTTGACGCAGCATCATAGGCTTTACGTGCCCTTAGATACTTTTGTTCGGAGCTACATTATTTAATATTATTTAGTTTGTTATATTCTTTTGGATCATTTACATTAACAAGACTTTTATCTAATTTTTTATCTTTTAGACTAATTGTTCTACCCTTAACATTCTTAATTAAGTTCATTAGTTTATAATCATTTTTCTTTATCATATCTTCTATAATAGGAAGTATTTTTTTATTATAAATTCCTCCTAGAGGATATAACCTGTTTTCAGAATCTTCAATAATAAGACAGCTATCTTCTTTTCTTATATATTCTTTTAAAAACTTTATAAAATCTTTACTTATTAAAGGCATATCACAAGCAATTACTATAATAAAATCCGAATCAATCTTCTTAAATGCAGAGTACATACCGCCTATAGGACCAATATCTTTATATTCATCTTCTATTAATGGAAATTTAAGATCTTTATACTTTTCTTTATTATCTACAGAAATATAAATATTATCTATATCCTCTAAAGCATCTATGATATTTTCTAAAAAACTTTTATTATTATAAGATAAAAACGCCTTATTATTACCATTCATTCTGCTGGATTTACCTCCTGCAAGAACAAGTGCACTTATATCCAAAAAATCACAACCCTTTAATTTTCTTTTTTGTAACTATTTACAAACATTACTGCAAAATTATAAAGTACGAAAGCTATTATTGCAGTAGTTACAAAAATCTGTAATCCACTTAACTGTTTTATACAGCTTCCTAAAGTTTCATAACCTTTAGCAGTTAAAAATGCTGACATTTTAGTTGAAGCAACAATACCAATAGCCATAGGGAAGGTTAATCCCGCATACCCTGGATAAAATTTAAAACTAAAAAACTTAGGTATCTTAATAACTATAAATATTAAAGCCGCTAAAACTGCTGCATATAATAAACTTAATAAAGCAAAGTTTGGTTCTTTAAAATAGTTTATATAACCTACAACACAAAGGCTTGATGGTGCAAGTAAAATTGCTTGAGTATGAAACACTCCATCCTTTACTTCATATTTCATTAGTCTATAAATCATAAATGGTATTATAAGTAAAAATACACAAATTCCATAATAAACTATAACTTTTCCAAGTAAAGGTTCATTCATTACTCCTCCAACAACAGTTGAAACCATTATACCATTGTAAGTTACATACCAGCTAGGTACAAATGTATCCATATTTACACCTTTTACAACATTGCGATAAGTAAAGACTAAAATATGAATTGCATGTATTATAACTGCTATAATCCATATTGCTTTACCAAAAGCATTATTAAACTCAAAATAGTAACTTCCTAGTATCATCATAATCATAGTAATACCTGCATATAAACTTGCCGGTACTGTATTACTATATTCCTTAGCACAGACTCTAGGATAAATAATTATCTTTGCTAAATAACAAAGTAAAATTATTGTTGAAGCTATCATTACAATATTTCTTATCCAAGTAAATCCTAAACCTAGATAAACATTTGATAAAGTAGCTGTTCCTACCATTGTTGGCACTAAAGGAATAGGCATGTTTTCAAGTTTTTTTATAAATGTTTTCATTTTAATTTCTCCCAAAAATTTCATCCCTAGTTTTACTTTTTTATTAAGTTTTATTCTGAATAAGAAAATCTATATTTTTCATCTTCATTGAAGAAATCTGAATAATCAATGCTGTATATAGGTTTCTTTATTCTTCTTGTATCAATCTTTCTAGCTATAAGTTGATTTAAAACTCCGCCATAAGATATATCTCCTTGAAGTATAGCACCTTCAATTATTCCATCTTTATGAATTACCTTTTTGTAATTTACTCCATCATCATATGTAGTTACTTCATAAGTATCATCAGGTGGAGTGTTTATTCCAAGTGACATTGTAGGAATACCTAAGAAGTTCATTGTTGATGTACTTGTAAAGAACTTACTATCAAAGTAATTCATTATGTTTGATTCTATTCCTGTCATATTATTAGCAGCTATTAAACCTTGTTTAGTAGCAATTGGCCAAATTGGAGTTCTTCCTGTTACATCTCCTGCTGCATATATGTCATCAATATTAGTCTTCCCAGTTTCATCAATTATTACTCCAAATCTATCACATTCAATTCCAGAGCCTTCTAAGAATTCCATGTTAGATCTAACACCTGCACAACATACTAAAAGGTCACAAGGAATAATTTCACCTGAAGTTAAAAGAATTCCTGTAATTTTTCCTTCTTCATCTACTAGTAATTCTTTAGCACCTTTTTCATAATATTGTTTAACGCCTCTTTCTCTAAAAGCATCTTCATAAGTAGAAGCTGCTCTCTTATCTAATTGAATAGATAACATTCTATTTTGCATTTCAACTAAAGCTAATTCTTTGCCATAATCTAAAAGGCCAGTAATTACATCTATACCAATAAGACCTGCTCCCATTATTACAATATGTTTTACTTCATCTTTCTTAGCTTCTTCCATAATGATTTCTGCATCATCAATATTTCTAAAACCTATTGAATTTTTAGCTTCTCTTAAATGTGGTATTGGTGGGAAGAATGTATGAGCTCCTGTTGCTATTAAAAGCTTATCAAATTCTACTTCTCTTCCATCCTCTAGCATTACTTTTTTATTTTCAGCATCAACTTTAGTAGCAGCCACACCGCTAATCCAGTTAATATTTTTAGTTTCTATGAAATTATCTTCCATAAACTCAAGTTGCTTAAGGTCACGGGTACCATGTACATAATGGTGAAGTATGCATCTTGAATAAATTTTATCATCTTTAGAGATTAAAGTTATTTCAGCATCTTTATCATGTTTTCTTAATTCTCTACATCCACTTATACCAGCTGCAGAGGCTCCGATTACTACATATTTCATAAAGCTTATACCTCCTCTAAAGTGATAGCATGCATTGGACATTTTGCAACACATTGTGGTTGACTTCCATCTTTCGCATAATACTCTGTACACATATCACATTTCATTATTTCTAAATATTCTATTCTATCGCTTTTTAATACTCCGTATGGACATGCCATTACACACATATAACAGCTTGCACATCTTTCTTTATCATATAAAACGAATCCTGTTTCTTCATCCTTTGTCATTGCTCCAGTCATGCAAGTATAAACACATTCTGGTCTATCACAGTGACGACAGAAAATTGGTGTTTCTTTAGAATTACTATCTATGGTAACTCTATTTCTTTGGTCACAGCTTTCGTGACTTACACTACACGCAGTAACACAAGTTAAACAGCCTATACATTTATCTCTGTTAATCTTTATCCTTTTCATGTTATCCCTCTTATAGCTTTCTTATATTGATTGGTGTTGTCTTAAATGATGGTTCCTTTGAATATGTATCATATATAGATGCAGTTAATTTATTACATTCAATATAGTGCATTGGTACATATATTTCATCATATTTTACATTATCAGTTACTTTCACCTTGAAATCTGCTGACTGACCATTAATTGAATCAACTCTAATCATGTCATTACTTTCAAGACCTAAATCTTCACAGAACTTAGTATTTACAAAAGCATACGCTTCTTTTAAAGTTACTTCTTTAACGTTTCTTATTTCTCTAGTTCTACTTTGAGTATGCCATTGCCCAACAGTTCCTCTACCTGTGTTTAAAGTATATGGGAAGGCACCAGTATTCTTTAGAGGATTTTCCATAACCTTTTCAAAAACAAATTTTGCTTTCTTTGAAGGAGTATAGTAATTTCCATCTTCAAATAAACGTCTTTCGTCTTCTTTTAATTCTTCACCTTCTCTAAATGGCCATTGAATACCCTTAGAATCAGTTAAAGCATCATAATCTATACCTGTAATATCACATGGCATATTTCTTGAACACTCTTTCATTAAATTAAAGGCATCTTTTGGAGTTGCCCATTTATCTAAAAGGCTTCCCATACCAAGAGCTTTACCTATACCTAGTAAAACTTCATAATCAGTTTTTTCATTTTCTTCTTTAGGTAATGCTGGACGCATTGCAGATACTCTTCTTTCAGTATTAATAAAAGTACCTTCCTTCTTAAGGCCTGGAACTACTGGCAAATAAACATCAGGCATTTCAGAAGTTTCTGTATCATTATATATATATTGAACTACTAATAATTCTAGCTTGTCCATAGCTTCCTTAAATGTTTCGTTGTTTGCCCATGAATGTCTAGGGTTTGTACATAATACCCAAAGAGCCTTAATTTCACCTGAATTAATTCTTTCAATTATTTCATTATAAGTAGCTGTAGGCTTCTTAGCTAAATAGCTTTCATCTACTCCTAAAACTTCTGCTACTCTCTCTCTTCTAGCTTGGTTGTTAAAGTCTCCTCCACCATATAAACCAGAAGTATTACTAAATATTCTAGATCCCATGGCATTACTTTGTCCTGTTAAAGAGTTAGCACCTGTTCCAGGTCTTCCTATATTTCCAGTCATTAAAGCTATATTTATTATAGCCTGCGCTGTTCTTACGGCTTCATAACCTTGGTTAATTCCCATTGTCCACCATAATGAAACTCTCTTTCCTTCATGAATAAGTTCTACTAATTCACTAATTCTATTTTCTGAAATACCAGATTCTTTAGCTGCTTTTTCTAAAGTATATTCCTTAACAAATTCTTTAAATTCTAAATATCCTTCTGTATGATTTTCTATGTATTCTTTATCAACATAATTCTTTGCTATAAGTTCATTTGCAACAGCATAAAGTAAAACTAAATCTGTTTTTGGCTTTATTCCATAGAAGTAATCAGCATGCATAGCTGTTTCTGATTTTCTTGGATCTATAACTATAAGCTTTTTATTTTTATTTTCTCTAATTCTTCCCCAGAATACTGGATGAGCCACAACTGGATTTGCACCAATTAAAATAATAGTATCTGATAACTCTACATCATTTAATGTATATGGAGGAGCATCAAATCCAAAACTTTGCTTATGAGCAACTACAGATGTTGCCATACAAAGTCTTGTGTTACCATCAAGATTTGTTTGAAGGAAATTCCTCATTATATTTCCTAAAAGTGCGAATTCTTCAAAAGTCAATTGTCCAGTACTAATACCTGCAACGCTTTCTTTTCCATACATTTCTTGAATCTCTAAGAACTTATCTGCCACATACTTATAGGTATCTTCCCATTTCATTTCTTCAAAGTTTCCATCTTTATTCTTTACTCTTGGAAGTGGAGACTTTGTAAAAACTGTGTTTTGTCTATCTAAAGAAAGACCTTTTATACAGGAGAAACCTTTGTTTACTGGATACTCCTTGCTTGGTAAAACCTTCACTATCTTACCATCTTCAACATAGAAGTCCATATTACACGCTAATGCACAGTAATTACACGTTGATTGAATTTTTTTCATTACAATCCCTACCTTTTTTCATTTGTATTTATATAAAATTCTTATCTCTGCCTAACTTACACCTATATAAGGCAGAAAATAAGAATTTTTCTTTAGTTATCTATAGAATTAAAATTAATTCCCTTCCAATATATATTATCTTTTTTAATAACCTTAGGCCCTAAATCTACTCCATCTAAAGCCCATTTTTTATATTCTTCAAAACCTACTCTATCAATAATATATCCAATATGTTCTTTTCTTGCAGGTGCATCTGGACTAATATATTTTTCTACAAATTTATAAGTATTTAAAATTATTTTTAATATACTTTCTTCATCAACCCAAATTAAGAAATCCTCAGCTAATCTTGGATTCTTTTTACCTGATCTACCCATAATGGCAAGCTTATAATACTTTTCTTTGCTTCTAGTTAAAGCTCTAGTTGGGCATTTAGTAACGCAAACTCCACATCCTATACACTTTTCAGCATTTCTTTCTACTCTATAGTTTTTTGTAGAAAGGCATCCTACTGATAAACTCTTACATGCTCTAACGCAAGCTCCACAGCTTACACATCTATCTGGATCATACTGAGGTTCTGTCATACCTATTATTCCAAAGTCATGCATTCTAACTTTAGCACAGTCATTTGAACATCCTGTTAAAGCAACTTTAAAGTGAAGATCATTTGGGAATATAGCTTTTTCTATTTTCTTTGCAAATTCAGATGTATTGTAATTTCCAAAAGGACATACGTTATTACCTATACATGCTACAATATTTCTAGTTCCTGAAGCTGTATAACCTTTATCTGTTTCAGGAAGATTAATTTCTAGAGTTTCAATAATTGGCTGTAATAGTGCTGTAACAGCATCCATATCTTCATACTTAATTCCTTCTATTTCAAAACCTTGTCTAGTAGTTAAATGAACTAATCCATTTCCATAATTGTCTGCTATTTCTTGAACCATTCCTAAAACTTCTGATTTTAAAAGTCCTCCTGGAACTCTAATTCTTGAAGCACCAACACCTCTTACCTTTGAAACTCTAAAGGCATTCTTTTTAAGTTTTTTAGTATTAATATCCACTTTTACTTCGCCTCCTAACTAATCTACTAGATTTTTTCCTACAGTATAATTAAATACTGGTCCATCTAAACAAATATAAGTATCATCCATTTTGCAGTGACCGCATTTACCAATTCCGCAGCACATTTTTCTTTCCTGAGAAATCCAGATATTTTCTTCCTTAACTCCTCTTTTTAAGATTTCAAGCACTGTAAATTTCATCATCATTGGAGGTCCAACAACTATAAATGCAGTATTATCTATATCTTTAATTTCCAACTCTGGTATAAATGTTGTAACAAGTCCTATGTTACCTTCATACCCTTCTTCAGCATTATCAACTGTCAAAGTTAAATTCATTTTATCTTTCCAAACTTTTAAATCATCTTTAAATAAAATATCCTTAGGTGATTTAAAGCCACATATTAAATTAAAGTTTTCTACTTCATCTCTATGCTTTGCAAAGTACTCTACTACACCTCTTACTGGTGAAAGCCCTGTACCACCAGCTACTATAGTAAGTTCTTTTCCTTTATAATCATTTACGTCAAATCCATTTCCATATGGTCCTCTTAAGAAAAGCTTGTCTCCTACATAGTTAGTAAATATTTCGTTAGTTACTTTTCCAACTCTTCTAATAGTTAAATCTACAAAGTCTTCTCCTATACCACTTACTGAAATAGGTGCTTCTCCGAATTTAGGAAGAGAAACTTCAAAAAATTGACCTGGCTTTACATCTCCTGTGTAAGCCATTCTGAAAGTGTATTCTATATCAGTATGCTTTATAACTTCTTTAATTTCTGATTTAAACGGGATGTATTCATTATTCATTTATTCCACCTCTTTTATAGCATCTTCTAGTTTATTTATGCAGTTTGAAAATGATATGTATTCTGGGCAAATGTCATCACATCTTCCACATCCTACACACATATGGTAACCAAAACGCTTATTGTAATCATAAACCTTATGCATTACCTTAAATCTCATTTTGTCTCCTTGAGGCTTTCTAAATTCAATTCCACCAGCCATGTTTGTATATCCACCAGTTTGACATGAAGCCCAAACTCTTCTTCTTTCACCTACGTTTCTATTATCTCCATAGAAGATATCTTGCATTGTAAAACATGTGCAAGTTGGACATACAAAGTTACATCTTCCGCATCCTATACATCTTTCAGTGTATTCATCCCACATTTTTGATTTAAATACCTTCGTAGAAAGACCTTCTGGAATATTAACATGAACTTTATTTTCTGTTACAAAATCAGGTGTAACTTCTTCTTCTTTAAATTTTTCAGCTTTAATAAGTTCTTCTAATTCACTCCATTTAACATCAATAGTAGTAAATCCATCTTTGGATTTTATGTAAGCATCATAGTTATCACTTTGATTACTTCCCATATCTGTGCAGAAACAGCTATCAAAGCTTTCCGTGCAGCCCATCAATATAAATTTAGTGTTTTCTCTTAATCTTTTATAATAAAAATCTTCTGGTCCATTATTTAAATAAATTTGATCCATACGCTTTAATGCATGCATATCACAGCTTCTTAAAAATACAATAGCACCTTTTTCTGGAGCTTTAGGAACTGTAACTTCATCTTCTGTAAAATAGAATAATCTTTGAGTTATTGGCATAATAACTTCTTTAAAGGAATAATCTGATTTTTTATCAAATACTATTTCATCTAAACTTGAAATTTCTCCATATCTAATTACATCAATATCAGAAAACGTACCATCACCCTTAAAAACTTTAGGTGCATATATAATATAATTTTCACTTAGCTTATCAAAGATTTCATTCATACTTTCATTAACTATTTTATACCCCACCAGCATTCACCTCTAAACATTGTTATTTTTTTAACTTTTCTTTCTGCTAATTTTTGCTAGAATTTCATTGTAATTATAATTGATTTAAAAAAATAATTCTGTGATATTTATCACGGTTCCTTAAAAAATGTTGCTAAAGCACTTAATTCTGGTATTATTATTCTTTTATTTTTATATATTATCAAATTATTTTTTTGTAGAATCTTCATAGCTCTAGATGCTGTTTCTCTTGGATTTCCTAGGAGTTCTGCTAAATATGTAACAGTCAAATCTATATCTATCACAATGCCTCTTTCACATTTCACACCATAATCCCTTCCAAGCTTATATATTTTAGCTGCAAGCCTCTTTTCTATTTTTACTGAAAAGACCAGCTAATAATAGTCAAGTAAATTTTAAAAAATAATATTTTTTAAAAAAGGGTATAGCAAACAAACCATTTGTAAAACACGAATGGTTACAAAAAATGTAAATCAATTAAGCGGCACTATTTTGAGAAGTATTTTCTAAAAACATTTGTTTATGTATTTTAGGATTTCGTAACTCAAATGGAGTTTGGTTTCGAAGTACTGCAAAGATATAATTTATTAATTTGTGCATTATAGCAACTAAAGCAACTTTAGCTTTTTTACCTTGCAAATTAACTTTATAGTATTCTAATAAAACGCCATTAATAGGAGTTCCAT
>NZ_FPBY01000075.1 GCF_900116755.1 Clostridium sp. DSM 8431 | reverse complement strand
AAAAACTTACTCATAAAAGAATTGCTGGTTCTTAACTTTATCTATATCTGTTCAATTTTCAAAGACCAATTTATCTCGTCGCCCTTAAGCGACTCATTTAGTATATCACTCGGTTCAACATTTGTCAACAAGTTTTTTATTTCTTGTTTTTCGCTGTTGCCTTGCGACGAAATTTATCTTATCACATCTACAATATAATAGTGTCATATTTAATACGATTTGTTCAAAATATTTCACATTTACTCTATATTTCTTTATTTTTCTACTCTTAACTTATATCGATACACTAGGCTATGATGACACTATTTTTTAGCCTTAAATATTGAATTTTATCTATAACTAATATTAAAAATAGAAAAAGCTGTTATAAATTAACGCTAAAAGTCAATTTATAACAACTTTTTTTTTAATTATCAATTAGTTTTCTGTTTCTTCTTCAACAACATTTTCTTCAATATCTTCTCCAGCATTAGAAATCTTACTAATTGCAACAACAACTTCTTCTTCGTTAGTTCTCATTAGTCTTACTCCCATTGCAGCTCTACTTGTTATTGAAATATCACTTACGTTAATTCTTATAGCTACACCACTACTGTTTATTAACATAAGTTCGTCGTCTTCCTTACACATTGTAGCTCCAACAACTTTTCCTGTCTTATCAGAGATCTTATAAGTAATTAAACCTATTCCACCTCTATTTTGAACTTTATATTGATCTATTGGAGTTCTCTTACCATAACCATTTTCACTTATTACTAATAAGTTTTCATCTTCAACAGCAACATCTAAGCATACTGCTTTATCGTCATCCTTAAGATTAATAGCCTTAACCCCTGATGCACTTCTACCCATAGGTCTAACATCAGCTTCATTAAACTTAACTGCATAACCATTTTGAGTTACCATTATTAAGTTTGCATCACCCTTAGTCACCTTAACCTTTAGTAATTCATCGCCTTCTCTTAATGAGATTGCAATTAAACCACTCTTACGTAAGTTCTTAAAGTCTTCTAAAGGTGTTTTCTTAACAATACCTTGCTTAGTAGCCATGAATAAGAATCCTTCTCTATTGTTATCTTTAATAACTAAAGCAGTTTCAATTCTTTCATTTGGCTCTATTTGAATAAGGTTTATTATGTTTGTACCCTTAGCAGTTCTTCCTGCCTCTGGTATTTCATATGCTCTTAACTTATAAACTCTTCCCCTGTTAGTGAAGAATAATATGTCTGCATGAGTTGAAGTTATTATAACTTGTTCTACAAAGTCATCTTCTTTTGTAGTCATGGCTTGAATTCCCTTTCCACCTCTTCTTTGAGCAGAATAAGTGTCTGAAGAAATTCTCTTTATATAACCATTATTAGTCATAGTTATTACAACTTCTTCTTCTTGAATTAGATCTTCTATATCAATTTCATTTAGAACTTTTTCTATCTTAGTTCTTCTTTCATCACCATATTTGTTCTTAATTTCTACTAATTCATCTTTTATTACACCAAGAAGTTTTTCTTCACTAGCTAATATAGATTCTAAGTATTCTATTTGTTTCATTAACTCATTATATTCAGCTTCTATCTTATCTCTTTCTAAGCCTGTTAATCTTCTTAATCTCATTTCTAAGATAGCAACAGCTTGCTTTTCAGATAGACCAAATCTGTCCATTAATGTGTTTTTAGCTATTTCTGAAGTTTCTGAATGTCTTATTATGCTTATTACTTCATCAATATTATCTAAGGCTATTCTTAATCCTTCTAAGATATGAGCTCTTGCTCTAGCTTTATCTAAATCAAATATAGTTCTTCTAGTTATTACTTCTTTTTGGAAGTCAATATAATAATTTAATACTTGTTTTAAATTTAATACTTGTGGTGCATTATCTACTAACGCAAGCATTATAACCCCGAAAGTATCCTGCATCTTTGTATGTTTGTATAATAAATTAAGAATTACGTTTGGATTAGCATCTTTCTTTAGTTCAATAACTATTCTCATACCTTCTCTATCTGATTCATCTCTTAAATCTGATATTCCAACTATTCTCTTATCCTTAACAAGATCAGCAATATTTTCTATTAATTTTGCCTTGTTAACTTGATAAGGAAGTTCTGTAACTATTATTCTATGTCTTGAATTTTCCTCTTCAATTTCTGCATTAGCTCTAACTACAATTTTACCTTTACCAGTTTCATAAGCAGCTCTAATTCCTGCCTTACCCATTACAGTTGCTCCTGTTGGGAAATCTGGTCCTTTTATAACTGACATTAAATCTAACACAGATGCTTCTGGATTATCTATTAGCATTATTGTCCCATCAATAATTTCACCTAAATTATGTGGTGGTATATTAGTTGCCATACCAACTGCGATACCTGATGAACCATTAACTAAAAGATTTGGAAATCTTGATGGTAATACTGATGGTTCTTTTTCTTCACCATCGAAGTTAGGAATAAAATCTACTGTATTCTTGTTAATATCTCTTAACATTTCAACAGAAATCTTATTCATTTTTGCTTCTGTATATCTCATGGCAGCTGGACTATCTCCATCAACTGAACCAAAGTTTCCATGACCATCAGCTAACATATATCTCATTGAAAAGTCTTGCGCCATTCTTACTAATGCATCATAAACTGATGAATCACCATGTGGATGATACTTACCTAAAACATCTCCAACTATTCTGGCACACTTTCTATATCCCTTATCAGGATATAAACCTAATTCTTGTAGTGAATATAATATTCTTCTATGAACAGGCTTTAATCCATCTCTAACGTCTGGTAATGCACGACCAACTATTACACTCATGGCATAATCGATATAGCATTTTTTCATTTCCTTATTGATATCAACAGGAATGACTCTTCCTTCATTAAAATTCATGTACTTCACCTCGTATTAGTACTAAATATCTAAGTTACTTACTTTCTTAGCATTTTGTTGTATAAATTGTCTTCTAGGTTCAACTTTATCACCCATAAGAATTGTGAATATTTCATCTGCTTCCATAGCATCTTCTACGGTAGCTTTAAGTAAAATTCTCTTTTCTGGGTCCATTGTTGTATCCCATAATTGTTCAGCATTCATTTCTCCAAGACCTTTGTATCTTTGAATGCTAGTAGAGTTATCTTTTCCTCTGAACTCTTCTAAGATAGCATCTAATTCTTCATCAGAATATGCATATGCCTCCTTCTTATTCTTAGTTACTTTATATAGTGGTGGTTGTGCAATATATACATGTCCGCCCTCTATTAAATCTCTCATGTATCTATAGAAGAATGTTAATAATAGAGTTCTAATATGAGCACCATCAACATCGGCATCGGTCATTATTATTATTCTATTATATCTTATTTTCTCTATATCAAAGTCAGGACCTATACCTGCACCAAAAGCAGTAATCATAGATCTAATTGTATCTGAATTTAATATTCTATCTAATCTTTGTTTTTCAACATTTAGTATCTTACCTCTTAAAGGAAGGATAGCTTGGAACTTTCTGTTTCTACCTTGTTTAGCAGAACCACCCGCAGAATCACCTTCGACTATGTAAATTTCACATTCACGTGGATCCTTAGATGAACAATCAGCTAATTTTCCTGGTAATGATGAACGCTCTAAAACTGATTTTCTTGTTAGTTCTCTAGCTTTTCTTGCAGCATCTCTAGCTCTTGAAGCCATTAATGCTTTATCTATTATAATCTTTGAAACATTTGGATTTTCTTCTAGGAATATTCCAACACCTTCTCCAACGATTGAATCAACAACACCTCTAACTTCACTATTACCTAGCTTAGTCTTTGTTTGACCTTCAAATTGTGGTTCTCCTATTTTTACTGAAACAACGGCTGTTAATCCTTCTCTAATATCTTCTCCTGAAAGATTTTTGTCATTTTCCTTTAAGTGTCCAAATCTCTTTGCATAATCATTTAAAACTCTTGTTAATGCAGTTTTAAACCCAACAAGGTGTGTCCCACCTTCTATAGTATCTATGTTATTAGCGAATGAAAAAATATTTTCATTGTAGCCATCATTGTATTGTAAAGCTACTTCAACTAATATTCCATCTTTATTTCCTTCAACGTATATAGGTTCTGGATGAAGCACTTCTTTATTTCTATTTAAGTAAGAAACAAATGATTTTATACCACCTTCATAGTGATATACTTCTTCTCTACCATCTCTTCTATCTGTTAACGAAATATTAATTCCTTTATTTAAAAATGCTAGTTCTCTTAATCTTTGAGCTAATACGTCAAAATCATATACAGTATCATCAAAGATTTCTGCATCTGGCTTAAAGTAAGTTCTAGTACCAGTTTCATCTGAATCTCCCATGATTTTTAGTTCAGACATTACTTTTCCTCTAGCATATTCTTGTTGCCAAAGATGTCCTTCTCTTTTTACGGTAACAATACATTTTTCAGATAATGCATTAACAACAGATGCACCAACCCCGTGTAATCCTCCAGATACTTTGTATCCGCCGCCACCGAATTTTCCACCTGCATGTAGTATTGTCATAATTACTTCTACTGTAGATTTTTTCATTTTAGGATGTAGGCCTACTGGCATTCCTCTACCATCATCCTCAACTTCTATAGAATTATCTTCGTTTATATAAACCTTTATATTCTTACAGAATCCTGCTAAAGCTTCATCTATACTATTATCTACAATTTCATATACCAAGTGATGTAATCCTCTTGAACTGGTACTACCAATGTACATACCTGGTCTTTTTCTTACAGCTTCTAATCCTTCTAGAACCTGTATCTGATTTTCATCGTAACTTTGTTTATTTTGTTCCAACATAGATTCCTCCTAAAAAATTATCAATGAAATTAAACGCTAAGGTTTAATATTGGAGTTATGGGTTATAGTCCATATCCGTCCTTTTACTTAACGTAGTTGAAGAAATTGGAGATAAATATATTTTACTCTTTTTATTTACTTCAGCTATTACATAAGACTTAGGTGTTTCTTCTGTTATTCTCTCTACAAATCCATCTTCTTCTGCCATTCTTAAGAATTGACTAGTATCAGATCCATACATTGTTGTTTCTAGATCAAAAATTCCTATAATATCACTAATAGGAACAGCAACATTTTCTCCTAAATGTAAAAACATAAATCATTCCTCCTTTATAGAAACTTTACCATTACTAACCTTGAAAACCTTAGAACTTGAATCTAAATAATTATTTATATCAGCTATTCCTGTACAAGTTATAATAGTTTGAATGTCTTTTATTGTACTTAATATGTATTTCTTTCTATTGAAATCAAGCTCTGACAATACATCATCCAATAATAAAACTGGATACTCACCATTAATCTCTTTTATTATTTTTAACGATGCAAATTTCATGGTCAAAACAGCAGTTCTCTGCTGTCCTTGAGATCCATAACTTTTAGTATCCACATTATTAATTAAAACTGTAAAATCATCTCTATGAGGACCTATCGTTGATATTCCTCTTTCAATATCTTTTTTTCTATTCTTAACTAGCTGCTTATAAAAATCATCTTTTATGTGTTCTAAATTTTTTATCGATGACTCATACTTAAACTCAATTTCTTCTTTTCCCAATGTAATTTCTTTATGAATTTCTTTTCCATATGTATTTAATGAATTAATATACTTCAATCTAGCTTTGATAATATATTCACCAAATGCAACTAGCTGACTGTCATATATATCAAGAATCTCTTCACTTAAATTTCTATTTTTTAATACAATATTACGCTCACTTAGAACTTTATTATAGTGTACAAGATTAAAATAATATTTTTTATCAAGCTGACATAACTCCATATCGAGAAACTTTCGTCTTATTCCTGGAGATTCTTTGATAATTTTTAAATCCTCTGGTGAGAACATTACGACATTAAAGTTTCCAAACAACTCTCCAATTTTATTGATTTTAATCGAATTTACTGATATGGCCTTTTTACCATCCTTTAAAATAGCAATGTCGATATTTTTATCTAATCTTTCCCTTCCAACACTTAAACTAATAAAGGCACGATTTGCATCCCATTTAATTAATTCTTTGTCTTTAGAAGTTCTATGTGACTTTGCAAATGCAGAGTAATATATCGCTTCTAAGATATTTGTTTTTCCCTGCGCATTATCACCAAGAAATACATTAACACTTTTGCTAAAATCGATATTTAAGTTTTCATAATTTCTATAATTCATTAACATTAATCTTTTTATAAACATCTATACACCTATATAATTATATCATACTAAATATAGAACACTTAACCGTGAACTTTTCAAAAATTATATCACTTTATATTCTTCACCATCAAAATTTATTATATCATTTACTCGTATTTTTTTCCCTCTTTGAGTACACACTTCATTATTTACTTTTACTAAACCTTCTGTAATGTACATTTTTGCTTCGCTTCCTAATGATGCAAGCCCAGCCCATTTTAAAAATGAATCTAATTTTATAAATTCTGTATTAATTTTTATTTCGTTCAAAACATTTCTGCATAAAAAACGTATTTTTATGCATTCCTCCTATCTTATTAATCTAACTGGTAATACTAAATATTTGTAAGAATCTGTATTTTTAGCTTTTATAACACATGGAGTTACACTTGAAGTCATTTCCAGCACAATTGTTTCTTCTTCCATGCTCTTTAAAACATCAATTAAGTATCTTGAATTAAATGCAATTTGTATCTCTTCGCCTTGCAAATTAATCGACATTTCTTCCCTAACTTTTCCCAATTGAGAATTTGAAGTTATAACTAAAGTATCTTCTTTTACATCTAATTTTATTAAATTACTATTTCCTTCTTTAACCATTAAAGAAGCTCTTTCAATACAACTTTGTAATTTTTGTCTATCAACTTCAACTAAAAGTTTATGTTCTTGAGGTAGTAATGAATTATAATTCACATATTTTCCGTCTAATAATCTTGATATAATTTTAGTTTCTTCTAAATTGAATAATATATGATTATTAGTAAATGTTATATCTACCATAGAATCTGAATCTTCTAAGATTTTAGCAACTTCATTTAAAGTTTTTCCTGGAATTACGATATCCATATCGAAATCGCTATCTAAGTATTCACTTTTTATAGCTAATCTATATCCATCAAGAGCTACTAAATTTAATCTTTTATCTTTTATCTCAAATAAAATACCTTGTAATATAGGTCTTGTTTCATCTTGAGCTATTGCAAAAGATGTGCTCTTTATCATATTCTTTAATATGTTTTGAGGAACTTGTATTTTCTTAGTTTCATCGATCTTTGGCAGTTGAGGATATTCATCTGCATTCATGTAAACTACGTTAAAAACTGATTTTTCACAAGTAATTTGTACTGTATCATTTTCAATTATTTCTATTCTAATATCTGAGTTTGGTAATTTACGAATTATTTCACCAAAGATTTTAGAATCAATAACTAAAGATCCTTCTTCTAAAACATCTGCTTCAACTTTTGTTTGGATAGATACATCCATATCAGAACCAATTAAAGTTAAACCATCTTTAGATGCATTTAAATATATACCTTCCAATATAGGCATAGTTGATTTTCCTGTAATTGCCTTTTGAGCTATTATTATTCCTTCTTGTAATTTTTGTTTTTGACATATAAAAATCATATATATACCTCCTAAGTTATTAACATAGTAATTCTTATATTTATATAGATAGATAATAAATATATATTATAATAGTAGTAGTAGGGGCTGTGGATTTGTGGATAACTATTTAAAACATAGTAATTTCAATGAATTATAGCAAAAAAATATTGTGGATAAGTCCGTGACAAAAAATATATCTTATCCACAGTATTAACATAAATATTACTTTTTAAAAGTTATCCACAAGATATTAAGATATAATTATCAACATATGTGATTAACTTTGTGTAAGCTTCTTAGTTAAAGTTTCTATAGTATGTTGTAGAGTTTCATCTTTATTGAGATTATCAGATATCTTTTCATAAGCATGGATTACAGTTGTATGATCTCTACCACCAAATTCTTCACCTATTTTAGGTAAAGACATATCTGTTAGTTTTCTACTTAAGTACATAGCAATTTGTCTTGGATAAGCTATGTTTCTAGTACGTCTTTGAGATTTTAAATCTTCTATACGCAAATTAAAGTAACTTGAAACTATATCTTGGATTAAATCTATAGTTATATTTTTTCCTTGTTTTTTAGAAATGATATCTTTTAAAGCTTCTGATGCTAAATCAACTGTTATTTCACGATTAGTTAGTGATGAATAAGCTACAATTCTAATAAGAGCACCTTCAAGCTCTCTAATATTTGATTTTATTTTTGTTGCAATATATATCATTACTTCATTTGCTACATTTAACTTTTCAACTTCAGCTTTTTTCTTTAATATAGCCATTCTTGTTTCGAAATCTGGAATTTGAATATCTGCAATTAAGCCCCATTCAAATCTAGATCTTAATCTATCTTCTAGTGTAGGTATTTCTTTTGGTGGTCTATCAGAAGATAAAATTATTTGTTTATTGGCATCATGAAGAGCGTTAAATGTATGGAAAAATTCTTCTTGAGTTCTTTCTTTGCCTGCAATAAATTGAATATCATCTATTAATAAGATATCAACGTTTCTATATTTATTTCTAAACTCTTCATTTTTATCATCTTTTATGGAATTGATAAGTTCATTAGTGAATTTTTCAGATGAAACATAAACAACCTTAGCATTAGGGTTGTTTTGTAATATGTAATGACCAATTGCATGCATTAAGTGAGTCTTTCCTAAACCTACACCACCATATATAAAAAGAGGATTATACGCTTTTGCAGGAGCTTCAGCTACTGCAAGTGATGCTGCATGTGCAAATCTATTACTATTTCCTATAACAAAGGAGTCAAAAGTATACTTAGGGTTTAATGTGGTTGACATTTCGTCGTTTACAATTATTGATTTACTTTTTTGGGGTTCAACTTTCATTGATTTCTCTGCTTCGGATGAGTTTATATCTGAAGCAATTAAAAATTCAATTTTGTATAGTTTTGAGCAAACAACCTTTATTGAGTTAGCAACTAAATCCTTATATCTTTTTTCTAAAATATCTTGGGTGAAGGAATTAGGAACACTAATCTGTATTGTATTAGAAGAAATTGAAATTGGCTTACAACTCTTTATCCAAGTATTGAAACTAACCTCACTCATTTCCCCTTTTATTATGCTTAACGTTTTTTCCCATAGTTCATTTAGATCCGTTTCCATGTATTATCCTCCAAAAAAAATTTTTATTATATTAATTATGTATAAAAAATTATTAACAGGTTTATCAACAAAAGTGATATTTAAAGTGAGAGATGTTGATAATGTTAAGTAAAGTTATCAACATTGTTAATAACTTTGTGAAATAAAAGTAAAAATAAAAGTTATCAACAACCTTTGAAATTATATTATAAACATTAGATTATCTATTGTAAAGTCAATAAAATATAGTAATGACAATGTTTTTATTTTAAAAAATTATGAAAACTGAACAAGTTATACACACTTTTGTCCACAGGTGTGGATAACTTTTAAACAATTCACAAGTTATTCACAATCCATTTATTATAATATCATAATAGAAGAAGGTGTTACAATAAGTTATCCACAAAAAACTAGGGGGTGTTGATAAATTATCAACAGAAAACAACTAACTTGACACTTTTGGGGGATATATATATAATTAATTAGTAATAAAAAAGAAGTATATAGTTTTTTTACTATAAAAATTTTAGTCGAAGGGGGTGCAAGTGAAAATGTTCATGACATACCAACCTAAAAAAAGACAAAGAAAAAAGGAACATGGTTTCAGAAAAAGAATGAAGACTCAATCAGGAAGAAACATTCTTAAGAAAAGAAGACAAAAAGGTAGAAAAAAATTAACAGCATAAGGGCCGCAGATTGTGGCCTTTTTTCTGCAAATGCAGGAAAAAAGGAGTAGGAATATCTATGATTTATAGATTAAAAAGAAATATAGAGTTTCGAATAGTATATAGACATGGAAAATCCATTGCTAATAACCTTTTAGTTTTATATGTATTAAAAAATAAAAAAAATAAAGATAAAAATGAAGGTTCTTATAATAGAGTTGGAATTTCTGTAAGTAAAAAAGTTGGCAATAGTGTTGTTCGAAGCAGATGTAAAAGATTAATTACAGAAAGTTATAGAATAAAAACTGATAATTTAAAAAATGGCTACGATTTAATTTTTGTGGCAAGAACTAATATAAAAGATAAAGATTATTATCAGGTGAATAAGGCTGTAGAAGGTTTATTAAAGAAAGCAGGCCTATATAATAATGAAAAAATTAGTGATTAGTTTAATAAAATTTTATAAAAAAAATATATCTCCAATGACATCACGACACTGTAAGTACTTACCTACATGTTCTCAGTATGCTATTGAAGCAATTGAAAAGTATGGAGTATTAAAAGGTGGATTGATGTCAATTTGGAGAATTTTAAAATGTAATCCTTTCAGTAAGGGTGGCTTTGATCCTGTAAAGTAATAAAAAAATAATATTTAATAGGAGGAATAGGAACTATGATGACTTTATTTGCTCCAATAACAAATTTCTTTCAAATAATATTTGATTGGTTATATAAATTTGTTGTAGGACTAGGCGTTACAGAAGGTAGCGGGTTGGCTTATGTTTTAGCCATAACAATACTTACTGTTGTTATTAGAGCATGTTTGTTACCATTTAACATAAAGTCTGCAAAGTCAAATCAGGCTATGCAGGAAATTCAACCAGAAGTAAAGAAGCTTCAAGAAAAGTATAAAAATGATCCACAAAAAGCTAATGCTGAAATAATGAACTTATATAAGGAAAGAAACGTTAGTATGACTGGAGGATGTCTTCCAGCATTATTACCATTACCTATATTAATGGCATTATATTATGCTTTTTATAATATGGATGTAACAGGATCATTTTTATGGATTAAAGATATAGGTGCTCCGGATAGAACATTTATTTTACCTATCTTAGCAGCATTATCAACTTTCTTACCATCATATTTAATGACTAAAGCAACTCCTAATAATGGAGAAGGTGCTATGAATATGGCTCCAATGAATATTGGTATGTCAATAGTGATGGGATTCATGGCATTAAATTTCAAGTCTATATTAGTAATCTATTGGGTTTTAGGTGGAATAATTCAATTAGCTACAACTTATTTTATTAATTATAGACCTGCAATGAAAAAGAAGCAGCAAGTTCTGCAAGCAGAAGCAGAAAAGCAAGCAGCAAGAGCTCCTAAATTTGTTATGCCAGATTATGATTCTGATAAAAAGAAGAAGAAGAATAAAAAGAAAAAATAAATTTCATATATCTTAGCGATTTGAAGGTGGGTGAAATAGCCATGAAGTCTATTGACATGACTGGAAAGAATGTAGATGAAGCTTTAGAAAAAGCCTTACATCAATTAAATGCTACTAAAGATGAAGTTAAAGTTGAAATTATTGATGAAGGGGTTAAAGGTTTCCTAAATATAATAGGAAGTAAACCTGCTAAAGTTAGAGTTACCCTTAAGAAGAATTATGTTGATGAAGCAAAGGAATTCTTAAAAAATGTTTTTGATAAAATGAATGTTAAAGCAGAGATTTTTGTTGAAGAAAATGATGATAATGTTTATATAGAATTAGTTGGTTCTAATATGGGATCAATTATAGGATATAGAGGAGAAACCCTTGATGCATTACAGTATTTAGTCTCATTAGTTGTTAATAAAAATCATGATGCTAAATACAAAAGAATTATACTAGATGCTGAACATTATAGGTCTAAGAGAGAAGAAACATTAAAAAGAGTTGCTTATAAAACAGCTGATAAGGTAAGAAAACGTAGGAAAGCTTTTAAGCTTGAACCAATGAACCCATATGAAAGAAGAATAATACATTCAGCTCTTCAAGATAGTAATGATATTGTTACTTATAGTGAAGGGGAAGAACCTCGTAGAAGAGTTGTTATAGATATTGAATAATGAGCTAAGAAGCTGTTGTAAAGTTAGCCTGAGATGGTTGATTTTACAGCAGCTTATTTTTTGACTTATTTATTATTGTTTTGTAAAATGTATAGTAGTTTAATAGGAGTACATGAATAAAATTAATACTTCTGAGGAGGATGACAATGAAAGAATTTGATACTATTTGCGGTATATCGACTCCAATTGGTGAAGGTGGTATTTCTATAATAAGAGTATCTGGAGATAAATGTTTAGATATAATAGACAAGATATTTAAAGGTGTAAATAAAGCAAGCATCAAAGATATGAAGACTTACACTATGAGATATGGTCACATATATGATTTGAATAATGGCGATATAATTGATGAAGTTATTATTAGTTATATGAAGGGACCTAGAAGTTTTACAGCAGAAGATGTTATAGAAGTAAATTGTCATGGTGGAGTAACTTCAACTAATAAAGTATTACAAGAAATAATTAAAGCAGGAGCTAGATTAGCTGAACCAGGTGAATTTACAAAGAGAGCTTTTTTAAATGGAAGAATAGATTTAAGTCAGGCAGAAGCGGTTATGGATATAATAAGAGCCAAGACAGATTTATCAATGAAGTCAGCAGTTATGCAGAGTTCAGGGTATCTTTCTAAGGAAATAAATAAGCTTAGAGAATATATGTTAAACACTCTTGCTTTAATTGAGTATTCGGTAGATTTTACTGAAGATGATGAAGAAGTTGATGAAAGTGTCCCAGTAAAGATAATAGATCAACTATCTAAAGCAAAAAATGAAATGAATACATTATTAAAAAATGCAGATGAGGGAAGAATTATTAGAGATGGATTGAAACTTGCAATTGTAGGAAAGCCTAATGTAGGTAAATCCTCTTTATTAAATGCATTATTAAAGGAAAAAAGAGCTATTGTAACAGATATTCCTGGTACAACTAGAGATGTTATAGAAGAGTTTACAAATTTAGATGGAATTCCTGTTAAGGTTATTGATACTGCTGGAATCAGAGAAACTGATGACGTAGTAGAACAAATAGGGGTAGAGAGATCTAGAGAAAAGATGGATGAAGCTGATTTAGTTATATTTGTTTTAGATTCATCTAGGGTATTAGATGATGAAGATAGAGAAATAATTTCTAGATTAGATGGTAAAAAATATATAGTTTTATTAAATAAGGTTGATTTAGAAACTAAAATTAATGAAGAAGAACTATCTGGCTTAGATAATGTTATAAAGATATCAACAAAATCAGGTTTTGGTTTAGAAGATTTAAAACTAAAGATTAAAGATATGTTCTTTGAGGGAGAAGTTAACACAGAAAGTCTAATTATTTCTAATAGCAGACATAAACAAGCACTTTATAGAGCTTTAGAAAATTGTGAATTAGCAGAAGAAAAAGTTAAACAAAATGAATTTTTAGATTTAATTTCAATTTATGTAACAGCAGCATTAAAAGCTTTAGGAGAAATTACTGGAGCAGAATTAGAAGAGGATTTGATAAATAAGATATTTAGCGAATTCTGCGTAGGAAAGTAGGGTTGGAAATGGAATATAATGCAGGAGAATTTGACGTTATCGTCGTTGGTGCCGGTCATGCAGGATGTGAAGCAGCTTTAGCATCTGCAAGAATGGGACTTAATACATTAGTTTGTACAATAAGCTTGGATGCCATTGGTATGATGCCATGTAATCCAAATATCGGGGGAACAGCAAAAGGCCATATTGTTAGGGAAATTGATGCTCTAGGTGGAGAAATGGGTATAAATATAGACCATACATTTATTCAATCTAGAATGTTAAATACATCAAAAGGGCCAGCTGTACATTCATTAAGAGCTCAAGCTGATAAATTAAAGTATCAGCAAAGAATGAAACATGTACTAGAAAGAGAAGAAAATTTACAAGTTAAACAAATTGAAGTTACAAAGCTAATTGTTGAAGATAACAAGGTTTGTGGAGTTGTAACAAAGAATGGTGCTAAGTATAAATGTAAGGCTGTAATATTAGCTACAGGTACATATTTAAAAGGTAAAATAATTATAGGTGAAGTTTCATATAGTGGAGGACCTAATGGTTTATTCCCAGCAAATGATTTATCTCAATCTTTATTGGATTTAGGTATTAGTTTAAGGAGATTTAAAACAGGAACTCCAGCTAGAATTAACAGAAGATCAGTAGATTTTTCTAAGATGAGTGAACAAAAAGGTGATGATAAGATAGCACCATTCTCATTTATGAGTGGAAATATTGATAGAGACCAAGTGTCATGCTATCTTACATATACTAATGAAGAAACTAGAAAAATTATAGAAGAAAATATACACAGATCTCCTATATATAATGGTTCAATCAAGGGAATAGGACCAAGATACTGTCCATCAATAGAAGATAAGATAATGAGATTCCCAGATAGAAGTCAACATCAGATTTTTATTGAACCAGAAGGAGAAGATACATTAGAAATGTATGTTGGAGGAATGAGTTCATCTTTGCCAGAAGAAGTTCAAATTCAAATGTTAAGAACATTACCTGGATTAGAAAATGTTCAAATGATGAGAACTGCTTATGCTATAGAATATGATTCAATCGATCCAACACAACTTAAGCCAACACTAGAGTTTAAGACTGTTTCAGGTCTATATGGTGCTGGTCAGTTAAATGGAAGTTCAGGATACGAAGAAGCAGCAGGACAAGGTATAATTGCTGGTATTAATGCTGCATTAAAAATTAAAGGTGAAGAGCCATTAATTTTAACTCGTTCTGATGCTTATATAGGTGTATTAATAGATGACTTAGTTACTAAAGGAACAAATGAACCTTATAGAATGATGACATCTAGAGCAGAATACAGATTATTATTAAGACAAGATAATGCTGATTTCAGATTAACTGAAATAGGACATAGAGTTGGATTGGTAAATGAAGAAAGATATGCTAAATTTATAAATAGAAAAGAAACTATAGAAAATGAAATTGAAAGATTAAAAAATCTTCAAGTTACAAATAAGAAGGAAGTTAATGAATTCTTAGCTACATTAGGTTCAGCAGAACTTAAAAAACCAACTAGTTTCTATGAATTAATAAAGAGAACTGAGTTAGATTACTTCTCATTAGCGCCTTTAGATCCAGAAAGACAAGAATTTACTGATGATATTGGTGAACAAGTTAATGTAACTGCTAAGTATGAAGGATATATAAATGCTCAATTAGAACAAGTTGGACAATTTAAGAAGTTTGAAAAGAAGCTACTTCCTGAAGATATAGATTATGCAGATGTTAAGGGATTAAGAACAGAAGCTATTCAAAAGCTTGCTAAAATCAAACCTGTAAGTATAGGTCAGGCTTCTAGAATCTCAGGGGTTTCCCCAGCAGATATATCTGTATTATTGATTTATCTAGAACATCAATATGGAAAAAGAGATAAATAAAGCTCTGGAGGTTAAATATGAATTTTTACGATATAATGCAAAAGGCTTCAAATGATGTTGGGATGAACTTTAATGAAGAAAAGTATAATAAATTTATAAAATATATGAGATTAGTTCAAGAATGGAATGAAAAAATTAATCTTACAGCTATATTAGAAGATGAGGAATTTATTAAAAAACATTTTATTGATTGTATAAAAATCTTTAAATGTGATGAAGCAAAAGAAGCTAAGACTTTAATTGATGTTGGAACTGGGGCTGGGTTCCCTGGAATTCCAATAGCAATAATGAGAGATGATTTAGATATAACATTATTAGATTCATTAAATAAGAGAATTAATTTTTTAAATCTAGTAGTTAAAGAATTAGGTCTAAAAAATGTTACAACAATTCATTCAAGAGCAGAAGATGGTGCAAGAAAGCCAGAACTTAGAGAAAACTTTGATGTAGCAACTTCAAGAGCAGTTGCTAATATGACTGTATTATCTGAGTTTTGTCTTCCTTATGTTAAAGTAGGAGGAAGCTTTATTGCATTAAAAGGGCCTGCAATTGAAGAAGAACTAAAAGATTCTAGCAATGCATTAGGTGTTCTAGGTGGCAAGTTAAATAGAGTTGTTGAAGTCACAATTGAGGATACTGATTTAAAACATAACATAGTAGTGGTTAATAAAAAGAAAGAATGTCCTAAAGCTTATCCAAGAAAAGCTGGAATCATAACAAAAAAACCACTTAAATAATCTTAAAAAAATAAGTTTTTGGATGGGGAGAGTAAAATGAGTAATGAAATAGTTAAGGTGAATATCAATAATATAATTCCCAATTTATATCAGCCACGTAAGCACTTTGATGAAAAGGCGCTAAAAGAGTTATCAGAGTCTATAAAGGAATATGGAATAATACAACCATTAACAGTTAGAAAAAGAGGAGATGGTTATGAACTTGTTGCGGGGGAAAGAAGACTTAGAGCAGCAAAATTAGCCTTATTAGAAGAAGTTCCATGTTCAATAGTTGATATTACAGATGTAGAGTCTGCTGAAATAGCATTATTAGAGAATCTTCAAAGAGAAGATCTCAATTATATTGAAGAGGCTGAAGCTTATTATAACTTAATACATGATCATAATTTTACTCAAGAAGAAATTGCAAAGAAGATGGGAAAAAGCCAATCTACTGTTGCTAATAAACTTAGACTTTTAAAGTTACCTGATAAGGTTAGAAAATTATGTTTAACTAACAATTTAACAGAAAGACATTCAAGGGCACTATTAACATTACCTGATGAAGAGCTTCAGTTAAAGGTTGTTGAAAAGGTAATTAAAAAAGGTCTTAACGTAAAAAATACAGAGGAATTAATAAATAAAGAATTATTAAAACTTGCTGGAAAACAACTAAAAGAAAAAGATAAAAAAAGAATAAAATCAGTTTTTCCAGCTAAGTTATATGTAAACACTATTAAACAAGTATTTGATAAGTTTAATATCCCTGCTGCATATAAGTTTGCAGAAAAAGAGGATTGTATACAGATAACAGTTAATATTCCTAAAAATAAAAAGTAAGTTATCTTAATAATGATAAGGGGATGTAAAAAAACTCTCCTAAAAAGAAAATCGCTGTAGGCATTAAACTTACAGCGATTTTTTGGTAAAATTAAATTATGATACCAAAT
>NZ_FPBY01000008.1 GCF_900116755.1 Clostridium sp. DSM 8431 | reverse complement strand
GATCTATTAAAAGAGATTTAAAACTTAAAGATAGAACATATAAATGCTCATGTGGTCTAAGTATAAATAGAGATTACAATGCAAGTATTAATCTTAGTAGATACGAATTAGCAATTTAATCACTATCAAGATATTGTTAATATGTAGGGTGCGTTGTACCCGAATTTACGCCTTTGGACTGTCATATCAAATGAAAGTAGTATATGAATTTATTCATTACAAAATCAGACAGGTTGAATAAGGAATCAAACAAGCTTTATAAAGTTTTATAAGGTTTTGGCAACGGTGAGGATGAAAAAAGTATGTCTTTAAGAAAAGAAATTTTAGATTATGTAAAAAGTAAATATGGTACTGTGTCAGAGCACTTATGGAAGTCTCACCCTTCCTATGAGGTACTTCGCCATGCTCCTAAGTCTAAAAGTGATAAAGGAAAGTGGTATGGTATTGTTATGGATGTAAAACCTAAGGTTATTGGCCTTGAAGGTGAAGAAAATATAGATATTCTTGATATAAAGTGTGATCCTAACTTTATTCAGTTTTTAAGAGGAGCAGATGGATATTTTCCAGCATATCACATGAATAAAAAGCACTGGATTACTGTACTTCTTGATGGAACAATACCCTTAGAAGATATTAAAAAACTTATTGATGAAAGTTTTAATATGACACTTTAAATTTAGTAGCAGATAGAGTTTTAATTAATTCTATCTGCTACTTTTTATTTTGAAATATATTTCTTTTTTTAGTATAATATGAAAAAAGAAGAATGAACTTGGGAGCATTATTAAAAAACAAAAAATTCTACTTAGGCTTAACTATTTTAGCCATTACTACAACTGCAGCAGTTGCTTATGTAAATAGACCTAAAGAAGAAATTGTAGTATCTAATTCATTTAGTACAGAAAATGTAGGTAAAGATACAGCTAATGGAGTAGAAGAGACAAAGATAAATAAGGCTCCAATTATATCAGAAAAGATTACTAAGGATATTGAGAAAAAAGAAGTTAAAGAGGTTCAAAATATAGCAAAAGAAACTTCTAAAGAAAATACTAAGGAAAGTCCAAAGACTGTAAATCCTAAAAAGGATAACAGTACTCCTGCTCCAGCTAAAAAAGCAAGTGGAAAGGCAACTACTTATAGAAATTCAAAACATGGTATAGAACTTACTTTTCCAGCTGACTGGCAAAATAAATATGTAGTTTATGAAGATGATGATGGTTTTTCTGTTTGTTACGAATTCCAACATGACGCATATGGTAATGAATGTCCTAAAGGAGCTTGTGGGGGAAGATATTTATTCTGTATTAGAGAAACTTCTAAACTAAATGAAAATCAATTAGGTGTTATTGATGGTATTAGAGGTGTACCTAAACGTAAGATTATTCATGGCAGAGAATATGCTATTGGAGGACCAACTGATTACCTTGGACCTCAAGATCATCCTGATGGAGCAGAAATAGAAAGATTATTAAATGAGCTTCCTGGAATTATTGCTAATTTAAAAGAAATTTAAAATAAGGCTAATAAGATAGACAAGACCTTAATTTTAGAAAATTATGTTCTTTGAAATTTAAGGTCTTTTTTTAATAGCGAGCACTGATTTTTCTGACTTTTTGGTATGCAAGTCTTTAGAATACCTTAAAAAGAAAAAATGTAGTGCCGCAAAAGAAAGCTGCTTCCTGCGCTGAAAAGCGTGGCATCAGCCACTTTGTTTTTTTTTATTATTTAGATAAAATATCATGCTATAATTTCTATAAAGGTGGTGTTAATTATAGCTATTAATATAAAAGAAATTATTTCAGATTCTTTAATAAGTTTATGTGAAACTATGCCTTTAGAATCTATAAAAATCAAGCAAATTTTAGAAAAGAGTGGTGTAAGCAGACAGACTTTTTATAATCATTTTATTGATAAAAATCATTTGATTCAATACATTTATGAAAGCAAAATTGTACCTGATTTTAATGGTGAAAATGATAATATAAGTTTTTATAAATCTCTTTTGATTTCCTTTGAGAATATGAAAAAATATAGTAAGTTTATGAAAGAAGCATGTCTAATTGAAGGTCAGAATTGTTTAAAGGATTATATTTTTAAACACTGCAAAGAATTTGATTTGAAATGGCATCAAGAACTTTATGGTAGTAAACCAATGCCTGATACTTTAAAGTTTGCTACAGAATATCATGCAATGGCATCAACTAGTATGGCTCTTTCTTGGATTTTATCTGATATGATTGTTCCTTGTGATGAGATTGCTAAAATGATTGTTAAGATGAGGGGAATTGGTATGGAAGAACTTTTTGAAGGTGGAGAAACTAAAGGCAATCCTTATGAAATAATAGATTGACAAAATTCATAAAAAGTCAATTTCTAGACATTTTAACTTTTGTATAAATTGTATATATAATTTCTTTAAGTTAAAATTTATTTTAGAAAGAGATATTTACTTGAGGTGATTTAGATGGAATATATTAAACTAGGAAATTCAGATTTAAAAGTATCAAAGATATGTTTAGGGTGTATGGGATTTGGTGACGCTTCAAAGGGGATGCATTCATGGACACTTCCACTAGAGGAATCTAAGGAAATTATAAAACATGCTTTAGATGCTGGAATTAACTTTTTTGATACTGCTATGGCTTATCAAGGAGGAACTAGTGAGGAGTTTTTAGGAGAAGCTATAAGACAATATGCATCTAGAGAAGATGTAGTTATAGCTACTAAGTATATACCAAGATCTAAAGAAGCAATAGATAAGGGTATTACTGCTGAAGAGCATATTAATGAATGTTTAAAGAATAGTCTTAAAAGGCTTCAAATGGATTATGTTGATTTATATATTCTTCATATGTGGGATTATGACACTCCTATTGAAGAAACAATGAGAATATTAAATAACCTTGTTAAAAGTGGAAAGGTTAGATATATAGGAATTTCAAATTGCTATGCATGGCAAATAGCAAAGGCTAATGAAATTGCAAAGGCTCATGGATACTCACAGTTTATTTCAGTTCAAGGACATTATAATCTTATCTTTAGAGAAGAAGAAAGAGAAATGGCACCTTACTGCAAAGTAGAAAATATTTCAATGACACCTTATAGTGCATTAGCTTCAGGAAGACTTGCAAAACCCATAGGTGAAAATTCTAAGAGACTTAAAGAAGATAACTTTGCTAAGGGAGAATATGATGCTACAAAAGAGCAAGACTTAGAAATCATTAAGAGAGTTCAAGAAATTGCTGATAAAAGAAATGTAAGCATGACAGAAGTTTCTTTAAGCTGGCTTTTAAGTAAAACCTCTTCACCAGTAGTTGGAGCAACTAAAAAGTCACATATTGATGGGGCAGTGAAAGCTGTTAATCTTAAGCTTACTGAAGAAGAAATTAAGTACTTAGAAGAATTATATAAACCACATGCTATTGTTGGAGTTATGGCTCAAAGATAATTAGGGCAAAGGACAATTTATTCATTCTAGTAGCAATAAAGGCGAACAATTTCTGATTTAAATTCAAATTATTATTCATAAAAGAGGGTCTCTACACACCTCCTTTTTTTGTTAACTTTGCATATATTTAATGTATAATTATTGGTATAGTAATTTTAAAAAGCAATAAGAAGGAGGTATTCCATGAAAAAAGGGGGCAAATTAATTAAAATTACTGCAATACTAACACTTTGTTTTTCCTTGATTTTTAGTTTATATGGCTGTGAAAATTCCTCTTCTGATTTTAAGGAGGAACTTAAGGTACATTTTATTGATGTGGGGCAAGGAGATTGTATTTTACTTCAGCAGGGAGAATTTAATATGCTTATTGATGGTGGCGATAATAAGTCAGAAGAGTTAATTAAAAATTACTTAGAAAAGCAAAAGATTAAAAAATTAGATTATGTAGTAGTAACTCATGTACATGAGGATCATATTGGTTCCTTAGATTATGTAATTAATTATTTTAATATAGGAAAAGTATATTTTCCAAGGCAGACTACCATAAATAAGGATTTTCAAAAAGTCTTAGATGCCTGTAGCGATAAAAATCTTTATATTAATTCACCTAAGGTAGGAGAAGAATTTAAGTTTGGAAAAGCATCTTGCACTATTCTTTCTCCATCTAAGGAAAACTATGAGGATATTAATGATTCTTCAATAGTTATAAAAGTAGTTTTGGGTCATACTTCATTTTTACTAACAGGAGATGCAGGTAAAGAAGCAGAAGAAGAAATGGTATCAAATAATTTAGACTTAAAGGCTGATGTTTTAAAGATTGGACATCATGGAAGTAAAAGTGGGACTACAGATAAATTTTTGGAAAAGGTTAATCCTAAATATGCAGTTATAAGTGTAGAAAAAAATGATGATTATAGTCTTCCAAGTGAAAGTGTTATGAAAAGACTTAAGGAAAATGATATTGCAGTATATAGAACAGATGAAAGTGGAAGTATTGTAGCAGTTTCTAATGGTTCTTATATAACTTTTAATAATGTAAAAGGAAGTTATAAGGGCTATAGTGAAAATTAGAGGAGTCACAAAAAAGATTTCTAAGATTATGTTTTTAATAGTTAAATAAAAGCACCTGACAAAGAGAAGTCAGATGCTTTTTTTGAATGTAAATGAAAATTTATAAGTTATGCTCATTAATAATATAGACAAACATTTAAAAAAATATACCTATATATAATGTATACTTATAAAAACTTTATAGGTATAATAGTAATAGCTTAAAGTTTTAAACTACATATATAAAGAGGAGAAAGTAAGATATGAATAATGAATTGTTAATTATAGATGGAAGCAGTTTACTTAGCACATGTTTTTATGCAACTGCTAGAGAATTTTTAATGGCAAAAACTCCAGAAGATAGAGAAAAAGCAGCCACAAGACTTATGCAAACTTCAAATGGCGTTTATACAAATGGTGTTTTTACCTTCATGAAAACTATGCTTACAATGATTGAAAAGCAAAAACCAAGTCATATAGCTGTAGTATGGGATGTATCACGTGCTACTTTTAGACAGGACATAATGAGTGAGTATAAGGGAAATAGAAAGAAAACTCCAAAGCCACTTCAAGAACAATTTAAAACTACTCAAGAACTTCTTCAAGGCTTATTCCCTCAATTTATGAGTAATATGGATGATGAAGTTTTATATGAAGCTGATGATTATGCAGGCTCTCTTGCTAAAAAGTTTGAAAGTGAAATTCCAGTAGTTTTATATACAAAGGATGTTGATTACCTTCAGCTTGTAAGTGAAAATACAAGAGTATGGCTTGGAACAAATAAAGCAGATGAGTATTATGCTGAGCTTGGAATGAACATAAATGACTTTAATATTCCTTCAGGAAGTTTTGAATATACTCTATCAACTATAGAAGAAATAGAAAACCTTAAACCATATCAAATAATTGAATATAAAGCTCTATCAGGAGATAGTGCAGATAATATTCCTGGAGTTAAGGGAATTGGCGATAAGGCATCAATACCTTTATTAAATGAATATGGTAACATTGAAGCTATTTATGATACTATAGAAAACCTTGACAAAAAAGAAGAAAAGGAACTAAAAAAGTTCTTTAAAGAATCACTTGGAATTTCAAGAAGCCCTATTGCAACTTTATTAAAGGAAGGTTCTATAGGTTTAGAGAGTGGAGAAACTCTTTCTTATAATGTTACAAAAGCTCCAGAAACTGATGAAGAAAAGGAAATTCAAAAGTTTTTAGAAAGCAAGCTTGGTTCTTTACGATTCCCAATAGAAATAACAACTGAAGGTGGTCTTGAAAAACTTAGAGAAAATGAAGTTTATGCAGTTGATTACTGTGCAAAGGAATCAGCATTTATGAGTAAGGAGCTTGCAACTATTAAAACTGATCTTGAAATAAATGAGTCTCTTGAGGATCTTAAGATTAATTATGACAGAGATGAGTTAAAGAAAAGACTTTTAGAATTAGAAATAAAATCATTAATTAAGTAATATGAAAGAGACTTTAAGATTTGAGATAGTAACAGGAATTAAACCAGGATATGATAATTTGAAACCTAAGGATACTGATTATGAAAATATAGCTTCTAACCTTTGGCAAAAGAATGCTAAAGAGGAGTTTAAGAGAAGAGGCATTTATGTTTCTGCTGTAATTAAAAGAAGCTATACAGTTTATATGGAAAGCTTAGGCTGTCCTAAAGGTGGAGAAAGAACAGTTGTTATTACTGGAGTATGCCTTGAAGAACAATTAAATGCTATAGACCTATGGAAAGAAACTGTGCTAAGTTTAGCAAAAACCTTAAGAAAACAGCTTGGCCAAAAGTTTATGACCTGTGAATTTATGAATACTGAATTATATTGTCTTGAGGATTAAATATAGCCTGCCTTTTAGGATTTTTTAGATGTTAAAAGGCAGGCTATTATTTAAGTCTAATAGTGAATATTTAAGTTTATATTATAACATTCCATAGTTTTTCTCCTTTTTTGCAATACAATATTAGGATTATCATAGCATATATGGATAAAATATCTAATCAAAAGATAAAAGGAGAGTGATAATATGAATAATATACAAGAAAATTACTTTGATTTTATAATGGAAAAAGTTGCTGATGAAAATAAAGATAAAGTAAAAGAATTACTAAGTGAAAATTTCTCAAGACAGGAAAATGGAACATTTACTAAAGAATATATGATAAGCGTTATTCCTAAAATGCTTGAATTAATAAAGCCAGAATACATAGATGAAGTTAAAAGTATAATGGTTCAGCATAAAGCTGCTGCATTTGGCAATGAATAATAAAATCATAAAAGATAATGAAAAGGCAGAATTATGTTTTGGTGTTCTGTCTTTTGGTTATTTAATGGCTTAAATATAATATTTCTTCTCTTTACAAAAGTTAATTCTAATTTGGTTTTTTTGGAAAAAATTGAAAAGAAATAAAAAATAGAGTATAATAAGTTAAACAAAACCATATAGAAAAAACTTATTCTAAGGAGGGTGTATTATGGCTGGGGTAATATTATTTCTTGCGCTTGTTGCTTTATTTTTAATTCTTGGAATTATGCTTTCTAGGGGGAAATGGTCATTTTTAATAGCAGGTTTCAATGTAATGAGCAAAGAAGAAAAAGAAAAGTATGATGAATTAGCATTGTGTAAATTTATGGGCAAATTTATGTTTATAATTGCTTTTAGTATGTCATTACTTGGGCTTAGTGAAGTTTTAAAGATGAAGATATTATTTGATGCAGGAGTTACTTTTCTTATTGTTTCAACAATATTTGTAGTAATATATACAAATACATCTAATAGATTTGAAAAGAAAAAATAAGATAGTATAAAAATGGCTTAATATGCTAAAAAATATTTAATTTTCACAAAAACTCTTTTCTTTATGCATATATCACTTTTAAATAGGGTTTTTTAGGAGAGAGTTGTATGGAGAAAATTATTAATAATAAGCCAGATTGTACATTTTTAGATTTAGGATTTGTGAACTTTTGTGAAAGCTGCCCAGTTTTTTATGTATGCCAAGGTTTAGATAAAAAAATAGAGGCATATAATAAAGAAAAAGTTACTACACTAAAATAATTTTAATAATAGCTATGAAAAAAAGTGAGGACTCAGAAATGTTATGAGTCCCCATTTTTTTGGAATAAAATACTTGTGTGAATTTAAAAACGTTGCATCTATACATAAAATAGTATTTACAATTACTCCGAAAATATGCAATAAAATTATATTATTTTTTTTCTTAGTTCATTATTTTCAAAATAAACTAAATCACCTCTATCAATATTCCTTTTATAAAGTTCTGCATCCGGCACTTTAATATTCCTTAATTCCTTAGTTTTTGTATTTTCAAGAACTACTTCTACAGAATATTCTATTCCCTCTGGAAGTCCTTCACATCCATAATCCTCTTCAAAAATATTAATTACTTTATATGTCTCCATGTTTATCCCTTTCTATCTATATAAATTACTTTTGTATATACCTCTTATGAGGTTATTATATCACTATATGTATATATAAACCAATATTTGTATTAATAATAATTGGAAATATATTGAAAATAATAGAAATTAATAATAAAATATATGTATGGTATATTTTATGAATAAAAAGGGGATATTTTTATGAGTTTAAAAAATCGTAGTGAAGGAATGTATGGTTTTAGGGATATGAAAATGAGTAAAAGAGATTTGAGAATATTCTATAATAGCGAGCTTCAGAGATATAGAAATGGAAAAGAACTTAATATTGAGCAGGAAAAAGCATGTTTAAAAGTATGCTTTGATAATTTTAAAAGAAGGATGAATACATATTATTTATCAGTTATGTCTTTAATATTTGTATGTTTTGCATTAGCAGTTATTATGTGTATGATTTCTTTTACTACTTTGCAAACTTTAATTGTTAGTGGTATTTTGCTTTTAGATGTTATTTTTTCTATTTCTTATGTTAGAAAAGATATTCATGATAAGGAATATAAAAAGAGAATACATTATGAAGCTTGTATTTTAGCTTTAAATGATATTGAAGAAGAAATGCTTAGAGAAGGAAGAAATAGAACTTTAACTCAAAAGAGAGTTTTTAGTGATCTGTTTTAGATAAATGTTGGTGAAATAGTGTTAATTAATAGTAGGGGTATATATAAATACCTCTATCTATTTTCTCAGAGTCTAAAAAACAATAATCATGGTAACCTCCTGATAATGCTGAGAAAAGAATTGGTGTCTTGCCACTTTCTTTAATTTTTTAAGTTAAATAATTCTTTAAGATCCATAGGTTCTCTAATATTACTTAAGTAGCAGAGTGTCAAACTTATAATAATAATAATAATAATAATAATTTTAAGGAATAATAAATTATTGATTCTAGGATTAAGGAGAAAGTTATAATGTTACAAAATATAGAGGATATAAATTTATTAAAGTTAATGAAGGATATAAAATATATGATTTCAGAAGGTAAAACAGAATTTTCTAATGAGGATTATAAAATCATCCTTAGCAAAAATACTAATGTTAATAATTTAACTCCAATAGTAAATCTATTAGATCTTGTTGTACAAGAATACTACTTGGTTCCTGAGTTGTATTTTGAGAGTAAAGATGAATTTGAGAGGTGTTTTAGTATTAAATATGATGATAGCTTATATGAAATATTTAATAGTATAAGGATAGAGGAAATTAAGGTTCAGTCTGAAGATACTTATAATGGTACATTCATTTATCATGAGGTTTATGGTGGTAAATTAAAGTTTGAATTGGCTTGTATTAAATATTTATCTAAGTTTCAGAGGCAAATATTATGGGGGTTAAATTAGATACATATATAAAATCAAGTAAAAGAAGCCTGATGTAGTAAATATACCTACAAATCAGACTTCTTTTTATAATATCAGAACGGATACATTATTTATTGAGGTAAAGTTTATGAAAAATGGGAATAAACAATTAAGGTTTATACTTATATAATTCTGATATTATGAGAAACACTATTTTTATGAATTTAAATCGCCGTCATACTTAATTATTGACACTATTATTTTTTATATACAAAAATTCCATAAAAAATATTGATTTTTTTACCATAACAAACTATAATTAACATGAGAAAAATTTTAAAATAGCAGAGTAGAATTACATGCGTTAAGTGCTAGTTATACAGGGAGTTGATAACTAGACGAAAAGATTGTTTAGAGATCTTGCGGTTTGTAGTTCGCATCCCGCTGCTGCATATAGAAGTAATTTATGCTTCCTTTGTAGTAAAC
This sequence comes from Clostridium sp. DSM 8431, assembly GCF_900116755.1. GTDB lineage: Bacteria > Bacillota > Clostridia > Clostridiales > Clostridiaceae > Clostridium. Next base: position 28,092 of record NZ_FPBY01000008.1, on the reverse strand, counting down.
GGTCTGCAATAAGGAGGTATTTTTTTGAATAATTTAAAATTACAATTTACTGATTCAGCAAAAGAATTAAAATCAGTAAGAAATTTAGTACTTATTGCACTTATGATTGCTTTAAGTATTATTATTGGTTCTTTTACTTTAAACTTTGGTAATTATATTAAAATAGGCTTTTCAAGTCTTGTTAATGAATTTACTTGTATGCTTTTTGGTCCTGTTATAGGAATTATATTTGGGTTTATTACAGATATATTAAATTACATAGTAAAACCTACAGGGGCATTTTTCCCTGGATTTACTCTAGATGCAATGATAGCTGGAGCTCTTTATGGAATTCTTCTTTATCATAAGGACATAACTTTTATGAGAGTATTTATAGCCAAGTTAATTGTGACTGTTATTGTAAACTTAGGACTTGCTACCTTCTGGTTATGTATTATGTATGGAAATAGTTTTATGGTTATTTTCCCATTAAGGCTTATTAAGAATTTAATCATGCTTCCAATAAACTCAATTCTTTTATATATGATTATAAAAGCTTTTCAAAAGACACCAATATACGGAAGGATATAATTAAAAGTTATTAAGATACATGGGGGTACCTTAAAATGAAAAAAGATTATGTATTAAATAATTTAAGAGAAGCAATGATAGAGGAAATCTCAGCAAAGTCAAAGGATGCTAAAGAAAATTGCAGCTTAGAAAAAATAATTGATGAAATTGATTTTAAAAAGCTATGTTTAGATGTTATTGAAAGACTTTCTGATGATTCAATAAGATATTTTGAAAGAACAATGAATGAAACAATAGATAAAACAAGAGAAGAGATAAATGATTTTTTACATAATCTTAATAGTAATTTAGGTGAAGCTTTTAAGGCTTCAGAGAGTTTATACATACTAGCTGTTGAAGCAGGAGAGGACTTTTCTAATTTTGCTTCAAATCTTGATCCTAAAATTATGGATAAGAAGAAATATCTTTTTACAGCTTTAAAAGAAATCCATGGTAGAGCTTGTCAGCAGTATGATGAAATAGTATGTCTTTTAGAAAATGGATTTGCTGATGGTGCCATGGCAAGATGGAGATCCCTTTATGAATTGGCTGTAATTGCTCACTTTATAATGGAGAATAGTGAAGAAACCGCTAAAAGTTTTATAGACTCTGCCTTTACTAATGATAGATATGACTGGGCAAAGGCAGCTGATTGTTTTAAAAATCAGAAGAGAGCAGTTTCCTTTGCTCATATATTAAAGCAGTCAAAATTTGATAGTGATAAGTGGAGAATAATATATAATACATCTAATAAGCTTGTTCATGCATCCCCACAAGGTACCTTTGACAGATTAGGAAGAGGCTTTGAAGACAGAAGTATTATTATGGCCGGAAGGAGCAGCTACGGTTTAAAACTCCCAGCTGAAGCTGCAGCCATCTTCCTTTGTATCGTTACTGAAATATACTTAAAGGTTTTCCCTAATGGTAATAGTGCCTTAGCTATAAGCTATTTAAATAAATGGTGTGATAAAATAGGTGCGTTTTATAATTTTGAATAAAAAGTTCACATTTTGGTCATAATTATTAAAAAAAACTAATAGAATTTATTAAGAGATTACTAAGAGATTGTTATGGAAAGAGTGATTTAATGAATTTGAACGTTTTTGAAAAGTATATTAATTTATGTGGAGTTTTTAGCATCAAGCCATCATGGAAGGGTTTAAGTGAATATTGTGCCCATAAGAATACAGATAATAAAATTACAAGAAGAAGTAAATTTAGTCATGTAAGTGATTATAGGCACGTTAGGAATTGAAAAAAAATAAGTTCTTTTTATTCAGGAACTGTGATTTTTGTAATATCTTTCGAATACGAAGAACTTATATACATATTATTTGAAATATAAGAATATCAAGTAAAAGTACACTAATTTCTGTGTACTTTTTTTATTCCAAGTTGTAAACTATTATGGTGTATTAATTGTAAAATTAAATAGAAAGTAGGGTTCACTTTGGAGAAATCAAAGAATTATTTTACTAAAAGCAGAAATATTTTAATTATGGCTGTACTTTGTACTATGTTATGGGGGAGTGCTTATCCATCAGTTAAAACAGGATATAAATTGTTTGAGATTGCAGGTAATGTAGAAGGGCAGATGCTTTTTGCAGGAATAAGATTTGCCTTTGCTGGAATCTTAACTATAATAGCAGCCTGTTTTATGAATAAGAAATTTGTGAGGCCAAATAAAAGTAATATTAAGGGTATTACAGTACTTGGACTTATTCAAACAACTATACAATACATATTTTATTATATTGGTATGTCTAATACTACAGGGGTTAAAGCATCAATATTAAATGCTATCTCTCCCTTTATAGTAATTATATTATGTCATTTTCTCACTAAAGATGATAAGATTAATTCAAAAAAGGCCATTGGATGTATATTAGGTTTTTTAGGAGTAGTTATATTAAACCTTGGAGCATCAAAAGGTATAAATAGTGGTTTTAGCTTTATGGGTGAAGGCTTTATAATCTTAGCTGCAACTTCTTTCTCTGTTGGATCTATTTATAGTAAAAGAATAGCTCATACTGGTGATGCTGCTGTAATTACTGGATATCAATTATTATTAGGAGGACTTATTCTTATACTTATTTCCTTTATAAAAGGAGTTCCTCATTTAACTATTACTCCTTTAGGAATTATTTTATTAGTTTATATGGCGTTCTTATCAGCTATTGCCTTTACAGTATGGACAATACTTCTTAAGTACAATAGTGCTGGAAGAATATCTATATATAACTTTTTAACTCCTATTTTTGGAGCGTTAATGTCAGCCTTATTTTTAGGAGAGGTTTTCTTTAATTTAAAAAACATAATTGCATTAATATGTGTATGTACAGGTATATACATAATTAATAGACCAGATAATAGATAATATTATTTAAAGCTAAAATTCTAATAAATATGAATTTTAGCTTTTTTTATATAAAATTATTTTGCTTTTAGAACCTTTTTTAGGTTTATCAAAAGCATTAAAAACTTTGTTCTTGACATAATATAGATAAGTATCTATATTATATATAGAAATATAGATACTTATCTATATTTAATAATGTATCTATTATGTGATTTGAAGAATACTAATATTAGGTGCGCTATTAAATATAGAGAATAACTATGTATTTTTTTCATTAGAAAGGATAGCATCATATGGTAGATATAAATATATTAAAAAAATTCAATTCTTACGATTTATTAAAAGGTCAATATGGAATTGAACGTGAAATGCTTAGAGTAAATAAGGAAGGATATCTTTCAAAAAAACCTCATCCAAAGGCTTTTGGTGATAAGATTAATAATACATATATAACAACAGATTTTTCAGAAAGTCAAGTAGAGGTAATTACACCTGCACTTAAAACTGTAAATGATACTTTTAACTTTTTAAATGTTTTATATGATATTGCTTCTTCAGAAATTGACGATGAATATTTATGGCCAGAGTCAATGCCTTCTATAGTTCCAGATGATAAAGATATACCTCTTGCATCTTTTAATGATAGTGAGGAGGGAAAGAGAAATGAAGAATATAGAAGAAAGCTTATAGAGAAGTATGGTGGAAGAAAACAACTTATTTCAGGAATACACTTTAACTTTTCTCTTAATGAAGATATAATAAAAGAACTTTATAAAGGCCATGAAGATTTAAGCTATAAAGAATTTAGAAATAATTTATATCTTAGAATAACTAGAAACTATTTAAGATATAGATGGCTTATAATCTATCTTTTTGGAGCATCTGCAAATGTTCATGAAAGTTTTTACTCTCAATGTGAAGACTGTAATACTGAATTAGATAAATGTAGTTCTAAATATAAATCTTCAATATCTTATAGAAATAGTGAATGTGGATATAAGAATTCTATTGATTTATTCCCTTCATATAAGTCTGTAGATGATTATATAGATAGTGTAAATAATTTTATAAAAGATGGACTTATTGATTCACCAAAAGAGCTTTATAGTGCTTTAAGATTAAAGCCTATAGATAAAAGTAATGTTTTAAAATCTTTAAAGGAAGATGGTATTAATTATCTTGAATTTAGAAGCATAGATTTAAATCCCTTTGAAAAGTGTGGTATTTCACTTAAGGACTTAGAATTTTTGGCATTATTTAATATTTATTGTTTAACTAAAGAAGAAGATAATTATGGTCTTTGGCAAGAAGAGGCTTTAGAAAATCAATATAGAATTGCAAGAGATGGACTTTTAGATATAACTCTTTTAAGAGATGGAAAAGAGTATGACAAGAAAAAATGGTCTCTTGAAATTTTAAATGAAATAAAGGAGCTTAATAGCATTTTAAATTTAGGTAAAGAAGACTTTATAAACTATGAAACTGAAAAGGTCCAGGATATAACTAAAACTATAGCCTTTAAGGTAAATGAATATGTTAAAGATGAAGGATACATAAATGGATTTATAAAGCTAGCTGAAAAATATAAAAAAGATGCTTATAATAACAGATTTAAGTTCCAAGGGTTAGAAGATCTTGAACTTTCAACTCAAATTCTTATTAAGGAAGCTATTAAAAGAGGAATTAAGGTTGAACTTGTAGATAGACAAGATAACTTTATTGCATTAAGTAATAATGGTAAAACTGAATATGTTAAACAAGCAACAAAAACTTCAAAGGATAATTATGTAACTGTCCTTATGATGGAAAATAAAACTGTTACAAAAAAGGTTTTAGCTAAGCATAACATAAGAGTACCAGAAGGTGATGAGTTTAATTCAATTGAAGAGGCAAAAAGAAATGCTTATAAGTATGTAAATAAGCCTATAGTAATTAAACCTAAATCAACTAACTTTGGTAAAGGTATAAGTATCTTTAAAGATGGTGGATCTGAAGAGGAACTTATAGAAGGATTTAAAATTGCTTTTAGGGAAGATAATACAGTGCTTATTGAAGAATTTATTAAGGGTAAAGAATATAGATTCTTAGTTATAGATGATGAGGTTTGTGGTATACTTCATAGAGTTCCAGCAAATGTAATAGGGGATGGAAAGCTAAGTATAAGAGAACTTGTTGACATTAAGAATGAAGATCCTTTAAGAGGCAAGGGATATGTTACACCTTTAGAAAAGATAAAACTTGATGATGCAGCCAAACTATTCTTACATAACCAAAATAAAGACTTTGACTATATACCAAAGAAAGATGAAATAGTTTATCTTCGTGAAAACTCTAATATAAGCACAGGAGGAGATAGCATAGATTTTACAGATGTTATTCCAAAGAAATTTAAGGATATAGCTGTTAAGTGTGCTAAGGCAGTAAATGCAAGAATCTGTGGGGTAGATATAATGCTTGAAAACTGCGAAAGCGAAGATTCTAAATATGGAATAATAGAACTTAACTTTAATCCAGCAATTCATATTCATTGTTTCCCTTATAAGGGAACTGAAAGAAATATTGCATTAAAGGTTCTTAAACTTTTAGAATTAGTATAATTAAAAAAATGGGGAGATAAAATAAATGGAGATTAAATGTTTTGAGGAGAATGCTAAGATTTTTAAAGCTTTAAGTGATGTAAATAGACTTAAGATTATAGATATCTTATCTTCAGAGGAACTGTGCGCTTGTCAGATACTTCCTGAATTTGATTTTACACAGCCAACCCTTTCACATCATATGAAAATTTTAATTGATTCTGGTCTTGTTATAGCTAGTAAAAAGGGGACTTGGAATTATTATAAATTAAATATAGAAAATATAAAAAAGCTTGAAAATTTTGCTCATAATCTTTTGGATAAATAAATTTAGTTGTATGGAATTAATTTAGTTCCATACAACTTTTTTCTTCATGTCTTTTCATCTATTTACATAATTGATTTTCATAACTTTTCTTTAAAATCAATCATATTTTCCATATAGTTACTATATTATATGTTAACGATTACTTTTTTTAAATACTATGTAAATAAACAATAAAAAGTAAAATTGCTATTTTAGAGTAAAGTTGATTATGCATAATAAAATATTTTTTGAAATCAAAAAGTATATAAATGATTAAATTTAACATTTTTAAACACTTAAACTTTGTCACAATTAAATTTGAATATCATGGATAAAAAATAGTTTTAAAGAATATTTATGCAGTTACCTTGCTCCCTGTAAAAATAAAAAGGAGAAATAGATTAATGAATAAAGAAAAAAATAATGTATGGGATATGTCTGATGAAGATTTTGACTGGGGAAAAGAAAATAAAAAAGGAAATCATGTAAATTATGATTGTGATGACGATTACGAGTTTGAAGCTAGAAAAGATACTAGAAAGAATGATGAAGATTGTAATTATGATAATAATGACAATGATAGAAGAAAACCTAGAAAAAAAGAATATGATGATTTTTAAGACTACTGGTGTATTTGGAGAAATGTTAATCGCTGGACAAAAGTAGATTCTAAATCAGATTGCAAAGATAGAGATAAAGAAGACTGCTATTGCTAATTAATAAGCTTTATCAAAGAATAAAAAATAATAAAAAGCATATGTAGTTTGTAAGTTGATGGTATATAGGTGATAATACCATAGATGGCTAGCAGACCTTTAAAAAATAAAAAACTCAGAGAATCCGAAAATAAAGGATTCTCTTTTTTTTATTTATTGGATATAATTTGAGAAATAGGGTATAATTTAAAAGAAAATATTGTTTAAAGACAAGATAAGTTATTAAAAATAGGACAAGTTGTAAAAGTTAATAAACAAAAATAAATAGCTAGTTACTAACTCAGTTATTTTGGACAAAAGAAAGCATCAATTATCGGAGGTTATACTTAATATAATTGTATAATCATATTAAAGAGTTACAAGGGGAGTAAATTATGGAGTGGATTGAAAGTATTAAAGAAGCTATTTCTTATATTGAAGATAATATACTGGAGGATTTATCTGTTAAAACCATTGCAGAAAAAGTAAATATTTCACTTTTCTATTTTCAGAAAGTATTTGGGATGTTATGCGGATATACTTTAGGGGAATATATTAAAAAAAGAAGACTTGCACTTGCCGGCAGTGAAGTCTTATCTACCAATGAAAAAATAATAGATATTGCAATGAAGTATGGATATGATTCTCCAGATAGCTTTACTAAAGCTTTTACAAGATTTCATGGAGTAACACCAACTGCAGTTAGAAAAGATGGAGCAGTAATAAAGTCTTTTGTAGCTCTTAAAATTAAATTTTCATTGGAAGTTTTCATTGGAAGGTGGATATATAATGGATTATAAGATAATAGAAAAAGATGAGTTTAAGGTTGTTGGAATAGGTAAAAAATTTAAGTATGATTCTGCATTTAATGACATACCTTTATTCTGGCAAGAATATATGTCACAAGAAAAAAATAAATTTTTATGTGGGATGTATGGTGTGAATATTGATCAAGATATGAATGGTAATGAATTTGAATATATGATTGCAGATGATTATTCTGAAGAAAAAGCAAAAGAGAAAGGGGCTGTAGTTAAGAATATTCCCAAGTTTACTTGGGCTGTCTTTCCTTGCTATGGTGATTGTACAGTATCAATGCAAGAAACTAATAAGAAGATATTTTCAGAGTGGCTTCCAAATAATAAAATGAGTATGAAATTTCTGCAGGATATAATATAGAAATGTATAGTGATGTAAGTAACTATGAAAAAGGGTCATTAGATGAAAACTACTACAGTGAAATTTGGATTCCTGTTAAGAAAAAGTAGAATAGTATAAACAATAAAAAGACTTAGAAAAAAAAGTGATTTTTTTTCAAGTCTTTTTTTCTCCATTCGTTTTCAGTTTGTTTACATAAAGATAATTTAAAATATTTCAACTTTTTTGTATTTTCAAAATATTATATATTAGTGCAACTTTTCTAAAAATTCTGTAAATTAAGAAAATATTAAAAATACCAATAAAAAGTAAAACGGATTCTAAGCAAAAATAAAATCAAATATTTTTTAATTATTATAATTATTAATAGAAAAGATTTTAAAAATTATATTTTTGTCAGAATTTAAATTGAATAAATTGGATATAAAAGGTTTTAAAGAATGTTTGCACAAGTTTCTTGCTCCCTCTAAAAAACGAAAAGGAGAATAATTCTATGAATGGTATAGATGTTTCTAATTATAATAAAAATATAAATTGGATTAATGTTAAAAACGCCGGTTTTAGTTGTGTATATATCAAAGCTACAGAAGGAACAACCTATATAGATCCTTTATTAGATTCTCATTACCAAGGTGCTGTAAAGGCAGGAATGCAAATAGGTTTTTATCACTTTTTAACCTTTAAATCAGCTCCAGAGACTCAGGCTCAAAACTTCTTTGATAATATAAAAAATAAAAGTTCCGCCTTAAGACCTTGCTTAGATGTTGAAGTTACCGGGAACAACCTAAATGATTATATAAGAAGGTTTATAGCTAAATTTAAAACTTTAAGCGATATGCCTTTAATTATATATTCTGGTGCATATTTTGCTAGAGATAATATAGCAACTGACATTAAAAGTTCATATCCTTTATGGGTTGCTCATTATGGAGTTGATCCATGGAACTCTGGAATAAATACTAATTTTAATGTGGTAACTGGCCATCAATATACTAATAAAGGTACAATTTCAGGCATTTCAGGAGTTTTTGATATGGATGTATTTAATAATAATATTTTACTTCAAAATTCTTGGCAATTTAGGCCTGTATATGTTCATAATGCAAAAATAAGTGAGCTTCAAAGAATATGCAACAATCTAACTGGTTCTAATCTTAATGTTGACGGGTTTTGGGGCCCTTTAACAGATGCTGCAGTTAAAAAATTACCTTTAGCTGGACTTAAATATAGAACACCAGATCTTACAGTTTGGGTTCAATTGAGACTAGGAATAAATCCTGATGGAATTTTGGGGCCAAAAACTGAATTGGCAGTTAAGTCTTGGCAACAAAAACACAGTTTAAAGGTTGATGGAATTGTTGGATATAACACTATAAAATCCTTAGCTTATGCTTAAAGTTTATTAAATTATTTGAGAATCCACACTTTAGGATTCTCTTTTTTTGTTCCATATTTATTTCGCTAAATATACATTTCGCGAAATTCTCATTGAAAAAGCGAATTTTTGGTGCTAAGTTGCATAAACACTGGTTTCAAAGTGTTTTTTATCTGTTATTTTTTTGTGTTTTTCTGCGTAAATTGCGAAATTATTTCTTGATTCTTTTTAATGTTTAAAAACTATTCGGCCTTAAATAATACGTTATATTTTATATAAGCTTTTGGATGCTTCGTTACTAATACTAGCGTAATTTGTTGTGCAGTTCGGTATGTATTATATGGATTCAATCATTATTTTTTCATACTAAAATTTTATAAAATCTGTGTCACTACGTCTTTTAAAATAGAGGGAGCAAAAAGTGATGATTGAATAAAAAAATATAAAAAAATACTAATCATTAACCAAATTGATTTTCTCAAAAAATATATTTCTAGAATTTAATCAAACATAGAAAAAAGATAGTATTAAAAAAATAAAAATTATTTTTGTGTCAGAATTAATTGTAGGCAAAATAGACAATATTTATATTTTTCTTAATAAAATAAATATTATCTATTTTGTATTAATTCACTATATTCTTATTTTTAAAAATTTTCAGAATATATTAGCAGTACTTTTATGAAAATAAATGAAAACAGATGGAGAAACTATTTTAAAGTAACAACATTATCAAAAACAGGTTGCAAGGACATTTCTAATAATTCAAGTTCAAATATATTACTTGTTTTATCATTATCTTTTCTATGAAGCACAATATTACAAGGAATACGACTCTTAAACCAAAAAGAAATAGTATTATCGTCATTACATATATAAATAATATTGTTTCTGTAATGAGAAGACTCTAAAAGATCAATGTTAAAAACTAAATCACCATGAATATTAGATTCAGAAGCTAAATTTGTAGCTGAAATTAAAAGCTTAATATATTGAGGACTACAATCTTCTTCATCTTTATTTTCAACTGGATAATTTGTAGTCATTTCAAAAATTCCGCTATATTTTAAATAAAAGCTCCTATAAAAAGATAAATTTAAATCAAATAACTTTAAATAATGAAAATTGTTTGATTTAAAATTTTCATCTATTTCTAAAAGCTCATAATTAGTACTTACATAGTACATTTTATTTTGAAGATCTAATTCATTAAATGAATTACAAAAAGTCATATCATATATCTCATAATCAGCTCCAAAGGAAGATATAAACTTTTTCACAAAATAAGTTTTTTGAGATATAATTGTATTCATTTTTACATAAAGTTCATATTTATATTTATACCTATTCTTTTCCTTTATTTCATGATGAACAAATCCTTTGTCATCAATATAACTTATTCTATCATCCTCTTTTATTATTTCAGGTGTACAAGTTAAAACACATCTTCTATTCTCTCCTATTAACTTAACTGTATTCCCTGTTTCCTTAAAAAAATCAGCTCTTGCTGTTCCTGCTTTAAGAAATAACTCAAAATGATTATCTACTTCACATCCTCCAAATTCAGAAATATCATATACATCAAAAACAGCTTCAAACTGCCCAAACTGCCCTTCTTCTTTAACTATATCAGGAAGATAAAAAGTCAAAAGCTTAAACCAACATTTATCTAAATCAGAATTATATGGTCTTATTGCTATATCTGAATTATTCACCATATACTGCTTGTGAGGATTTCCTGCTGAGTTATGATTCCATTTATATAAATTTTGCATAATACTAATTCTCCCCCCATACTGATTTTATTGCTTCAAAGCCATAAGAATTATCTGCTATAACACCTGTTATGGGATTATTATAGTTAAATTTGAATATAGGATCATAATCTGCACCACAGATAATTACATGTCCAACACAATAATCCATTTCTTTTGATGCAATTATAGCAGCTTTTGTATAAGCAGCTTGCATTTTATAGTCATAGCCTTTCCCATAAAAATTTGTCATACTATTCCCCATTTCTGGTTCTCTACACTGTCCACCCCAATGAGAAACACCACATTCACTTATCATAAAAAATTTGTTATTATTTTTACAAAATTGTTGAACATGATAAATATCTGCATCGTTATACATATAAGGAAGTATCTCTTCACAACTCGGACTGTCAGGCCAATTTTTATTTTTAGGGTATCTATTTATCCCTACTATATCCAAAAGATCAGCTATATCATACTCCCCTGTACTTATATCAGAGCAAAACTGACTCGCACTAACCTTCACTCCCTTATAAGAGGTATGAATCATATCTATTACGTCTTTCCAATAGCTTTTAAGCTGTGCAAATTTTCTTATTATATTAGTTTCATTTGCTAAAGTTATCATATCTATATATTTATTGCTATCACAAGAAAATAAATATCTTATAATACCCTTAAACTGAAAAAAGAATCGATCTGTATTATTTTTTACATAATCTATAGTAATGCTGCTATCAGTCATAAATTTGATACAAGGCTTAATATTATATTCATGACACTTTTCTAAAAGATAAGAAAAATAATATTCTTCACTATTATCACAATCATAACTTGTAAGCTTTTGATTTATTAAATTTCCTGGTACTCTCCCATTGTCTTTTATCTTTATATGAATAAACATATGATTTATTCCACAATCTCTCCACCTTACAAATATATCGTCTCTTTTTACAAAATCATCAATATATACTCCATGAAGTTTATATTCTTCAATCTTTTCTATAGCTTCATTATATTCATACATATTATTAATATTAGTGCATTTCTCCTTTAACACTTCAAGTTCTTCTGTGCTTAACACATCATCTTTATTTGTAAACTCAAAACAAACTCCTTTGATAAAATCATCTATCTTTATCTAACAGTTCCCCTCTTTTTGAGAAATTTTCACACACATGTTTAATCTATTATATTCATTTAAGTCTTCATTTGTTACATAAATACTTTTTCCTTATAACTTGAATGGTAAAAATCTCTGTGTTACTATATATTAAAACAGCCAAAATTGTTTAACGGAGGCATTTATTATAATGAAAAATGGTAAGAAAAAATATGAAGATATTCAATATAGCGATGAAGTATTAAATCTTTTAGAAGTAGACTTTAGTGCTGCTGATTTAAAAAAACTTGACAAGATATATTCAAATTATGAAAAACTTGAGAACCAAGGAAACTATGAAGCTATTATTGAAGATTTATTTATTTTAACTATTAAAAGAAAACTTCCCACAAGTGAGATTTCAAAAATATATGGAGTTAGTAGTAGAACTGTTCAGAAATGGCTTAAAGACTTAGGCTTAAATAGAGATAAAAAAACTGCTGCCAAAATAAAAAATAAGGGAAATACTATTTCACCTGAAAGCACTTATAAAAAGCAGAATTCAAGTATAACAAACAACTTTGGAATTGATATTCCAAGGGCTTTTGATTATCCTGAAGCCTTAAGGGATTTTATTAATTATTTAGAAACTATTAAAGGCAAATCAGCTAACACAATCAAGGGATATGAACTTGATATTGTGTTATTTTTTAGATTTCTTAAAGTATATAGAGGAATGGTTTATGATTCAAATTTAGAATTTAATGAAATACCTATTAACGATATTACAAAGGAACTTATAAGAAGCATAAAATTAACTGATCTTTATGCTTTTTTATCCTTCGTAGAAAAGAACAGAGGAAATGGAACTTATGCAAGAGCTAGAAAGGTTGCATCCTTAAAGTCCTTTTTTAAATTCTTAAGTGGAAAGGCTAAAATTATAGATGAAAATCCAGCTTTAGACTTAGAATCTCCAAAACTAAAAAGACGCCAGCCTGTTTATTTAACTTTAGATCAAAGCGTGGACCTTTTAGGTTCTTTAGACAAAAGTGATAAAAACTACTCTAGAGATTACTGTATATTAACTTTATTCTTAAACTGTGGTATGCGTTTATCTGAATTATGTTCTATTGATATCAGAAAGATTAAGGGAGATATTTTAACTATTGTGGGTAAAGGTGATAAGGAAAGAACTGTTTATTTAAACGAAGCTTGCATTAAGGCTATATCTGGTTATATGAGAGTTCGTGATATTTCTAAGGTACAAGAAGAAGATAAGAACTTTCTTTTTATTTCATCAAGGAATAAGCCTATTAATAAGAGGACTGTAGAAATACTTGTTAAAAAACATATTACTAATGCAGGTATTGTTGATGGGAAATATACTCCTCATAAACTTAGACATACTGCTGCAACCCTTATGTACAAATATGGAAATGTAGACATCAGAAGTCTTCAAGATATTTTAGGTCATGAAAATATCTCAACTACTCAAATTTACACTCATGTTGATAATGAACACTTAAGAGAAGCTGTTAAATCAAATCCATTATCTAAGTTATAGAATAAGCACCTGATTTTAATACATAAAATTAGGTGCTTTTATCTTTATCCTAGTATTGGTGTGCCTAAAACATTATTTAGTGTAGTTATAGTATCTCCATCATTACCATCATAAACAACTACTATTCTTCCCTTTTTATAGATATGAGCTCCAGTTTTCCAAGTAACTTCTTTTCCATTCATAGTCATACCATCTTGGCTTAAGGATGATAAGTCATTGCTCATTTTTTCATTATCAGTAATTCCATATTGATAAACGTCTATAATTTGGTCATTATTTAGTTTATAACTATCAGAATCTACATCTGAGAATAATGAATGATCTCTATCTACTTTCTCTGGATTAATATTATTATTTTTCAAATCATTTTGAAGATCTGAAGTAGTATAATCCATAGTTGTATCAGTTACATTGTCCCAAAGGCTCTTAGCTCTATCTCCAGCATTTTCTGTTGTATCTTTAACATCTTCTTTAGCATCATCCGCTCTTTCTTTTACGCTTTCTTGAACGTTATTTGTAGCATTATCATTATTGGCATCACCATCACCACATCCATAAAGAAGTGAAGACGCTCCTAGTGTTAAAGCTAAAAGTAATGGCATTATCTTTTTTCTATTCATAAAAAAATCACCCCTGTTTCATAAGTTCTATCTTATTCTTTGAAACTTAGGGTGATTTTATACTTATTTATATATTATTCATTATCCTCTTTTTTCTTTTTAAGGACTCTAACTCCTGGGAAGATTTCTACTGTCATTTCTTCTAGTTCTTCTTCATTTAAGAAGTTTTCTTCGTAATCTATATGATCAAAAGCATCTTCATATTCTTCATCATCAAAGCTGAAGTTATTTTCTGTGGCGAACTCTTCATAAGCTCTTTTAAGAATTTCATCTTTTTCTAAGATTTCTTCTTCATGATCCATGAATTCTTCTGCTTCTTTTTGAGCTTTAAGTTCTTTTAAGTACTCTTCTTCAAGAACCTTATTTTCTTCAACTGTTTTAGCTATATCTTCAATTTTAATTGCTTTTGTATCATAGCCATCAAGCTCTAGACACTTACCGCAATTATCACAAATTTTATTTTCATAAATATCACAATAGTCATCATCAGTATATTTAAACATTAAATGCACCACCTATCAAAATAATCAAATCTCATTATAACAAATAATAGACCAATAATCAATTTTTTATTCAAAATTTAAAATGTTTTTCTCAAAAACAATGAATCAAATAGAATATTTTAGAAAATATATGTATAAAAATAGAACTATCGGTTAATACTTAAAAAGAAACAAACATTCCCTAATTTATTTATAAAAAGTATAATTCATAAGCGAACATAGGTTTGAACATGTTATGATATTATGATATAATACAAAAAAGAGGTGTTACTATGATTGAGAATAAAGATAAGCAGTCTGAAATTTATGAATTTTTAAAGACTTATACAGAAACAAAAGGTTATCCACCATCAGTAAGAGAAATATGCCAGGCAGTATCTCTTAAGTCAACATCAACTGTTCATGGTCACTTAAAACGTCTAGAGAAAAAAGGTCTTATTAAAAGAGACCCAACTAAACCAAGAGCTCTAGAAATAGTTGAATTAAATGCAAATAAAAGAGAAATGTTAAACATCCCTATCATAGGTAAAGTAACAGCTGGTATGCCAATTTTAGCTACTGAAAATGTTGAAGATACTTTTCAACTCCCTCTTGATTATATAAAACATGACAGAGAATTATTTATGCTAAAAGTAACTGGTGAAAGTATGATAAATAAAGGAATCCGTGAAGGTGACTTTGCTATTATAGAAAAATCTGATTCTGCAGCAAATGGAGAAATAGTAGTTGCTCTTATTGGAGATGAGGCTACAATCAAAACTTTTTATAAAGAAAAGGATTATATAAGATTACAGCCTGAAAATGATACTATGAAACCAATTATAGTAGAAACATGTAAGGTTCTAGGAAAACTTGTAGGATTGTTCAGACAATATTAAAATATGCTATGTCTAATTAGGTTAGACGTAGCATATTTTTTATTTAGGCCTCTTCTGTTTATCCTCTTCTTTTATAATGCTTTCAAATCTTCTTTTTCATATTTATTATGTCCTGGAAGGCTTTTTTGTACTTCCAACATGTAATAGCTTCTCTATAAGTTTTACCTGTATTTTCTTTTAGCCATTTTTGAAAAGCAACGTTAAATTTAAAAGCTTCTCCAATTTCTTTTTTGAAAAATGCTCTGTGTTTTTCTGTGCACTTAAAATTTGGTTCTATTTTTGAATATAAAGTTATAGTGTCTATATTCTTTGTAAAAGATTCACATGATTTAGATGTAGTTTTTCTATCCTCTAAGCTCTTACCTGTATCTAAATAATAAGCAATTCTATTAGTAATTTCTATCTTTCCTCCAGTAGTTTTAAGTCCTTCTTTTCTGCAAAATTCAACTAGTTCATCTTTTAAATAATAATACTTAAGAAAGACTTCTGAACTTAATCCTTTTTCTAGCTTTGGTCTTTCTGACATGAATCTCCCCCTTTTTTTAATTATATAGATTTATTTTACTATAAATAGATTTTTTATCTATAGGAGAATAAAAATTAAAAGATACATCAAAAGGCCTAATTAAGGTATTTAGATGTATCTTTATTTTTTAATTAGTTAGTCTTATTTTTTAAGATATTATTTAATGCTATAAGCACACCTATTTTAGCGTGATCAAAAGTTAATCCACCTTGGATATAAGCTATATATGGTGGTCTTATTGGTGCATCTGCTGAAAGTTCAATAGAAGAACCTTGGATAAATGCTCCTGCTGCCATAATTACCTTATCTTTATAACCTGGCATATCCCATGGTTCACATTCTACGTGAGAATCAATTGGTGAGCCATATTGAATTCCCTTACAGAAGTTAATTACATTTTCAGCATTTCCAAATTTAATAGTTTGGATAATATCGCTTCTTTCATCTGTTGATTTTGGTAAAACTTCAAAGCCTGCAAGTTCCATAATTCTAGCACAGAATAAAGCTCCTTTTAAAGCTTCTGTTGCAATGTGAGGTGCTAAGAATAATCCTTGGAACATTGTTCTCATAAGACCAAATGTAGCCCCACACTCTCCTCCTATACCAGGAATAGTTAATCTATATGAAGCTTGCTCTACATATTCTCTTTTACCTACTATATATCCACCAGCTGGTGCTAATCCTCCACCAATGTTTTTAATTAGAGAGCCTGCAATTAAATCAGCTCCTACATCTGTTGGTTCAATTACATCTATAAATTCTCCATAGCAGTTATCTACAAAGCATATTACATCTTCTCTAAGAGATTTAACAAAGCTTATAAGCTCTCCTATTTCTCTAACTAAAAAAGCCTTTCTATAAGCATATCCTGGACTTCTTTGAATGTGTACCATCTTAACAGACTCATCTTTTAAAGCTTCTTTAATTTTGTCATAGTCAAATTTGTTTTCTTCAGTCAAGTCTACTTGTCCGTATTCTATACCGTATTCTTTTAATGATCCTATTCTCTTATCAGAATCTATTCCTATAATACCATGTAATGTATCATAAGGTCTTCCTGATATAGCAAGAAGTTTATCTCCTGGTCTTAAGTTACCAAAAATAGCCGAACCTATTGCATGAGTACCATTAACAAAGTGTGGACGTACAAGCCCAGCTTCTGCATTGAATATTCTTGCATATACCTTATCTAAAGTATCTCTTCCTATATCATCATAGCCATATCCAGTTGAATTAGTAAAGTGCATATCACTTATGTTTTCATCTTGGAATGCCTTTAATACCTTCATTTGATTATATTCTCTTACTTCATCAAAGTGTTTGAATTGCTCATTAACATCCTCTAACGCTTGACTGTATAAATCTAAAGTTTCTTGTTTGAAACCATATGTAGTTCTTAACAACTCTTTTGTAACGTCTAACATATTAATCCTCCATTTTTTAAACTCTAAAGTTTATTATAACAATTTTATTATTGAGATACAAACTCATCATTAATTATTTTATAAAATGATGAAGATTTTTTTCAGCTGTATTAATAAAATCATCAAAATCTTTTGATTCAGAGTAAAGATTACAACCAAAGGTTAGTCTTTGTAATTTAAGAATATAGGATTATTATGTATTACTATCTTTAGACTTTCATCAAGTTCATTTACTCTCTCTATTAAATTATTAGAAGATACTAAAATAACAAATTGATCTCCATCAAATCTATATAATTTTTCATTATTCTTTAAAATTTCTTTAATTATATTGGATATATCACAAAGTAGCTTATTACCTTCTAAATGACCATATTTGTAATTAACAGACTTTAAATTATGAAGTTCAATAAACATTAAAGCAAAGTTTGTATTATATTTTTCATATCTTTCAGATAATAACTTAATATCCCTAAAGGCACTTCTTCTATTTAAAAGTTTAGTTGCTTCATCAGTTGAAGCTAGCTCTTCAAACATTTTATTAGCCTCAACTATCTTAGTTACGTCCATAAAGGAAACAACATATCCTTGAAACTTATTTTTATCATTAAATACCTCATCTATAGAAAAAGTAAGAGAGTACTTCTTATCTTTTATTATTACATGAAGAATTCTATCATAAATAGTTTTTGATACTTTTAAATCTTCTAAAAGCTTTTTAAACTCCTCATCCTTAACTATTATAGATTTGTAATCATAATTAATTATTTCTTCTTTACTTACCTGAAGAATATCACAAGCTTTACTATTTGAATAAAATATCTTGCCCTTTTCATCTAAAACAAGAAAAGCAGCTGTACTGGTATTAAAAATAAGCTCTGAAGAGATATATCTTTCAACATGTTTTGTATCATATTTTTTAGAAATATATAAATAGCCAACTATAAAAATTACAAAAGAAATATTTGCTGTAGGAACAAAGTAATTAGTATACATAGGAAGTATTACATCTGTTACTACACCTATAAAAACTATAAAAGTATCTAAAACCATAAAAAATACAAATAAATTTCTTTTGAATTTAAACCTTTCAATCTTAGTACTTCTATTAAATAATAGAAAAGAATAACCTATATAAGTTATTAAGAATATCATATAACTCCATAATAAAATAGAATCTACCTTATTAACATAAGTCCATCCATATCCAATAGAACTTTGAACAAGATCATAGGCATATGGAGTTGTAGGTCCAAATAAGGTAATAGCCATAAGCAAAGCTACTGGAAACCAAAATAAAATTAAATTACCTGTTTTCTCTAACTTCTTTCCATTACCTGACATATAAATAAAATACATAGATGTTAAAGGTATAACAGTAATACAGCCTATAGATGATAGCTTGTGCCACATCCATGCTATCTCTTTAGTTTGCGCCTCATAAAACTGAGAAGCGCATAAAAGCCACCAAGCTATACAAAAACTTATCCATCTCATTATACTATTTAATTTCTTATCTCCAGTTATCATTCCCCTTTTACCAATACTTATCATACTAAGACCAAAAGCAAGTACTGATATAAAAGATATCACATTCAATCTCAATTTCCCCCTATTTTTTCATTTGTTAATATTAATTAAAAATAATTTACCATTGTAATTTTTTTATTGTCAATTATTTTTAAATGAAATTAGATTATGACATAAAATCATACTTTAAATTAAAAGAAAAATCTCTGCTTTAATTATAAAGCAGAGATTTTTCTTTTAATTCTACATTATTCGCAGTCGTCACCATTTGTGAAAAGTATTGGCTTTGCCGGAGTAACAGTTGTGATTGCATGTTTATATACAAGCATTTGTTTTCCTTCTTGATCTAATACAACAGTAAAAGCATCAAATCCTTTTACATATCCTTTTAATTGGAAACCATTTGTCAAGTATATTGTAACCGGAATTCTATTTTTCCTAGCATTGTTCAAAAATATATCTTGTAGATTGTTTTGTTGCTTAGTCATTTACAGCACCTCCAATAAAATTTCTCATTGATATAATTATAACATTTATTTTTACTTCATGTCATTAGATATTTTATTTATAATTTCCTCTTCAGTCATAGTATCTTTATCTAAGAAGACTGCTCTTGGATCACGTCTAAACCATGTAAGTTGTCTTTTGGCATAATTTCTAGAACCTTGCTTTACTTTATCTATAGCCTCTTCTAATGATATCTTTCCTTCAAGGTAATATAAAATTTCTTTATAACCAATACCTTGCATTGACTGCATAGAAGAAGTATACCCCATTTCCTTTAGTTTTATACACTCCTCTAAGAGTCCTTTCTCCATCATAATATCTACTCTTTTATTTATTCTTTCATAAAGTTTTTCTCTATCCATAGTTAACACATAAAAGTAAATATCATAATCTGATTCATAGAAGGAATCTCCTGCATTATATGAAGAGAAAGGTTCTCCTGTAAGCTTATAAACTTCAAGAGCTCTTATAACCCTTTTAAGATTATTTGCATGAATATTTTTATAACTTTCCATATCTATGTCTTTTAACATTTCATGGACATAAATATTTCCTTTTTCCTTTGCTATAGATTCAAGTTCTTTTCTATACTCTTCATCCTTTTCAGTTTCAGAAAAATTCATGTTACATGTTAAAGAATTTATATAAAGGCCAGTTCCCCCTACTATCATTGGAAGCTTACCTTTTTCAAGAATTTCATTTATAGCTTCAGTACCTAAATCCTTATATTCTGAAACTGAAAATTCTTTATCTGGCTCTACAACATCAATAAGATGATGACATACTCCATCCATTTCTTCCTTTGTAACCTTAGCTGAACCAATGTTCATATATTTATAAATCTGCATTGAATCAGCAGAAATAATTTCTCCATTTAGTTTTTTAGCTAAATTTATAGAAAGTTCTGTTTTACCAACCCCTGTAGGACCAGCTAGAACTAATAGTTTTTTCTTCATATCTTCACCATTTTCTTATACAATTCTTCTAAACTTTTTCTCTAAATCGTAATTGCTAAACTTTATAATTGTTGGACGGCCATGAGGGCAGTGAAAAGGATCATCAATATATCTAAGTTCCTGAACCAGCTTAATCATTTCACTATCTGTAAGAGAATCATTTCCCTTTACAGCACTCTTACATGCCATAGTAGCAATTTTATTATACTTTACTTCTGTTGTTTTACCTGAACCTAAAGATTTTAAATTATCTAAAATACTTAAGAATAAATTTTTAGGTTCAAGCTTTCCTAGAAAGTAAGGTACTTCTTTTAAACTTAAGGTATTGCCTCCAAATTCTTCAAGAGCAAAACCTGCATTCTTAAAGATATCAGCATTTTCTTCATAATAAGCTAAGTCATCAGAGGATAAATCTATAACACATGGAATTAGAAGAGGCTGAACTATAAGACTTTCCTCTTCAATATCCTTTAAATACTTTTCAAACATAATCTTTTCATGAGCTGCATGCTGATCTATCATATATAGAACCTCATCATATTCTCCAAGGATATATGTTTTATTAAATTGTCCTATAATTCTAAGAGGTGGGAACTTAGCAATTCTTTCTTCACTATTTACCTGAGATTTTGATGTTTCAGGCTCTTTAGTTTCCAAAGTAGTATTATTTATGGATTCTACTTCTACCTTATTGCTATTATCCTCTTCTATCTTATATGTATCATAACTAAATTCAGAGGTTTTATCTTCTGATTTAAAATAAGGAATTTCTTCTCTCGTATCTTGAAGAGGCTTAAAGCTGTCCTCCTTAATTATTTCACTAGTTTCAAAAGCTACTTTAGGACTTTTCAAGTCAACAGGAAGGCTTACTTCTTGTGCTTGTGGAAGACTACTATCTTCTACCTTTTCCCTTCTTTCAAAGGACTGCATCTTTACATAATCTAATTCACTTGCTGGTTTTATATCAAGTTTAATTTCTTCATGTAAATCTTCCTTATAAGGAGAAAATACTTCCTTCTTTTCTTCTGGAAGCTTAAAGTCTTCAAAAACATCTTCCTTTAAAGCTCTATGAACTGCATCAAATACCTTCTTAAAAATCATTCTATCATCAGTAAACTTTATCTCAGCCTTTGTTGGATGAATATTAACATCTACAAGTTCTGGATATACCTCTACAAATAAAACAAAGAAGGGGAACTTATTGCAAGTTGAGAAAGATTTAAAAGCCTGCTCTACAGCTGCTACTATTGTTTTATGCTTTATATAACGTCCATTAACAAAAATACTTTGATTATTTCTTGATCCTCTTGCAATTTCTTCTTTTCCTACATAGCCATATATAGTAACTGCATCTCCAGCCTCTTCGAAGTATAAAATATTTTCACTTATAGTTTTTCCGTAAACAGTTCTTAAAACATCCTTAAGCTTTCCACTACCAAAGGTATGAAGAACCTTCTTACCATTATTAATAAGTTTAAAGCTTATATCAGGATGAGCTATAGCTGTTCTATTTACAATATCATTAATTAAAGAACCTTCCCTTGAAGTTGACTTTAGAAACTTCTTTCTTGCAGGAACATTAAAAAATAAGTCTCTAACTTCAATAGTTGTTCCTTTATTTACACCACATTCTTCAAAAGATTTAACATTTCCAGCTTCTATATCTAATTCATATCCAAAATCATTACCTTCTATTCTTGATTTTAAATTAACCTTTGCAACTGAAGCTATAGAAGGAAGTGCCTCTCCTCTAAATCCAAGGGTTTGAATAGAGTAAATATCCTCTGAAGTTTTTATTTTACTTGTAGCATGAGGCATAAATGCCTTCTTTATATCATCTGGGTGAATTCCAGTCCCATCATCAATTATTTTCATAAGGCTTATTCCGCCCTCTTCTATTTCAATAGTTATGTTCTTAGCTTGTGCATCTATACTGTTTTCAATTAATTCTTTTACAACAGAGGCTGGTCTTTCAACCACTTCCCCTGCTGCTATTTTATTTGATGTACTTTCATCTAATAAATTAATTCTTTTCATATAGGAAAATCACCTTATCCTTCCTATAGTATATTTTTTGCTTCCTTAATAAAACTATATAATGTGTTCATAGCATCCATTGGTGTCATATTTAAAACATCAGCTTCTGCTATTTTCTTAAGAAGAGCATCTTTTTCTATGCTTGAAAAATCAATTTGCATTGGAGCTTCCTTAATAGTTGGTTCTACTACTTCTAAAGCTTTCTCAGCCACCTTAGGTGCTTCTTTAACTTCTTCTACAGGAGTTTCTTCATAAACTACTTCTGATTTAGCAACTATAACTTCCTTTTCAATTTCTTCTATAGTATTTTCTGGAACAGCAATTTCTGTTTTAGATTCACCTTCTAAGGATGCTAAGATTTCCTTTGCTCTTTCAATAACTGCCTTTGGAAGTCCTGCAAGCTTAGCAACTTCAATACCGTAAGATTGATCTGCTCCACCTTCTACAATCTTTCTTAAGAATATTACATTACCATCCATCTCTTTAACAGCTACAGAGTAATTCTTAACTCCTGGTATTTTATTTTCAAGCTTAGTAAGTTCATGATAGTGAGTTGCAAATAAAGTTTTGCATCTTAAGCTCTTATTTTTAGTTATATATTCTATAACTGACCAAGCAATACTTAAACCATCATAAGTTGAAGTACCTCTTCCTACTTCATCTAATAAAACAAGACTCTTAGATGTTGCATTATTAAGGATGTTTGAAACTTCCCACATTTCTACCATAAAAGTAGATTTACCACCTGCTAAGTCATCAGATGCTCCTATTCTTGTAAATACCTTATCACATATTGATATATTAGCAGATGCAGCAGGTACAAAGGAACCAATCTGTGCCATAATAGTAATTAAAGCCACCTGTCTCATAAATGTTGACTTACCAGCCATGTTTGGTCCTGTTATTAATAAAAGTTCATTTTCATCATTATTTAAAAGAGTATCATTAGCTACAAATTCACCATGACCTATTACCTTTTCAACAACAGGGTGTCTTCCTTCTACTATTTTTATAGTTCCCTCTTCATTAATTGAAGGTTTAACATAATCATTTTCTCTTGCAACTATAGCTAAAGTAGATAAACTATCTAAGTTGCCTATTATCTTTGCAGATTTCTTAAGTCTTGAAATCTCTGTTTCCACCTTATTTCTTATATCAACAAAAAGATCATATTCAAGTTTCATAAGCTTTTCTTCAGAACCTAAAATCTTTTCTTCCATTTCCTTAAGCTCAGAAGTTATAAATCTTTCTGCATTTGAAAGAGTTTGCTTTCTTATGTATCTTCCTTCTGGAATTAATGAATAATTTGCCTTTGAAATCTCTATGTAGTAACCGAAGACTTTATTATATCCAACTTTAAGAGATTTTATACCTGTAAATTCTCTTTCACTATTTTCTAAAGAAGCGATCCATTCCTTACCATGGTACTTTGCTTGTCTTAGGCTATCTACCTCTTCACTATAACCATCTTTAATTATGTTACCTTCCTTAATACTTAAAGAAGGGTCTTCTATAATTCCTCTTGATAAAAGATCTTTAACATCTGTAAGTTCATCTAAACTATTATAATATTCTCTTAAAAGAGGGCTTGATGTATTTTCTAGAGATTTTCTTAAGAAAGGAATTTTCTCTAAAGATGATTTAAGAGAAATCATATCCTTAGCATTTACATTACTTGTAGCTATTTTACCTACAATTCTTTCTATATCATAAATTTCCTTTAAGGCTTCTCTTATATCTTCATTAAGATACATATCATTAAATAATTCCTCAACGCCTTCTAATCTCTTTTCAATTTCAGCTTTAACTATTAAAGGTTCATCTATCCATCTTCTTAAGGCTCTTCCCCCCATAGAAGTTGCAGTCTTATCAAGCACCCATAAAAGAGAACCTTTCTTTCCCTTCTCTCTTATGCTTTCTGTAAGTTCTAAATTTCTTCTTGAATTTCCATCAATAGTCATGTAATTTACTATGTCATACTTTTCAAGGAAGTTTATATTAGTAAGACTCATTTTTTGAGTTTCGAATATGTACTTTAATAATACCTTTGAAGCTTCTTTTGATGCCTCTTCAAGCCCATCAACTTCCACATCAGAAAACTGCTCTTTAAGTTCAGAATCACTTACCTTAAAGGCAGCAAGTTTTCTTTTAGTTATAAGTGCATTTGTAAGGTTATGAACATCATTTACTAAGTCCTCAGGTGAACTTTCATCCATAATTACTTCCTTAGGACCAATCTTTGATACTTCATCTAAAAGAGTACTTCTAAGGGCAGTAAAGGAAGTTGTTTTAAATTCCCCTGTGCTTATATCTGTTAAAGCTATAGCCATTTTATTACCGTCTTCAACTATAGCTACTAAGTAAGTGTTATCATTTTGATTTTGAAGGTTATTGTCAACATATGTACCTGGAGTAATAACCTTAATAACATCTCTTTTTACAATACCTTTTGAAAGTGCTGGATCTTCAACCTGCTCTGCTATAGCAACCTTGAATCCTTGTGCAATAAGTCTTGATATATATGTAGCTGCTGCATGATAAGGAATTCCACACATTGGTGCTCTCTCTTCCATACCACAGTCTTTTCCCGTTAAAACTAATTCTAAAGCTCTTGAAGCTGTTTTTGCATCTTCAAAGAACATTTCATAGAAATCACCTACTCTAA
Organism: Clostridium sp. DSM 8431; assembly: GCF_900116755.1. Lineage (GTDB taxonomy): Bacteria > Bacillota > Clostridia > Clostridiales > Clostridiaceae > Clostridium. The sequence goes on along the minus strand of NZ_FPBY01000008.1, from coordinate 3,004 downwards.
AAAATAAAATACAATCACTGTACTTTTCTTTGATTTCTACGTATTGTCTCATCATAGGAGTCATTCCCATGTATAATACCTCCTCTTAATGTTAAAATATACTTCTAAGTTTGTTCTAAATTCGAATAGTTATAAAAACGAACATATTTTATTATATTACAAAAAAGTTTTATATGCCATGTTTCTATAAATATATGATAATTACTAAGATTAAGATTAACATCTTGAGATGAATATTAGAAGAGGCAATATAAGCCTCTTTAACTATTTTTTAATTTAAAGCTTTTAAATTATTAATTTATCAAAAAAGTTTGTGTTTCCCCGGTGGACAAACTATAAAATTGTTAATAAATATAGATTTTGTTGTATTTTTTTACCACAACCTTCAAAGGTAATCCTTCTTTGGTTTTCTAGGTGTAAGCACCATAAATTTAATAATATGAAAAAGAAAAAATATGTATTTATTCAATTAAAAGGTATATAATAAAGCAAAGATAATTAATTTAAACATACAGCCAAGGAAAAAAGTATGGCAAAGAAAAATAAAATTTAAAAGTATACAGCATTATATATGTATCTTGGAACTCTTATAGGAATTGCATTTGGTCCAACTCTTAATAAGATTATTCCTTCTAATAGTACCTATTCAGGTAATACTTATGGAATTATTTTTAGCATGGTACTTGGTACACTAATAGGTGCTGCAAAAGATAAGAGACTTTCTAAAAAATAGTGCTAATTAAAAAGATTGAAACTAATGGTTCTTTAGTGTCATTAGAAAGCAAATAACATAGACTTTAATCTGTTATTATGTAGTGCTAAAAAGTAATTAAGATAGTTAGTTTCTTATATACTTTTTTTATTATCTATAATTCAAAACAGAGGGAACAAGAAAACTTAAAAAATTAAAATTTTCATTAAAATAACCAGTTTATTTACATTTGGATTTTGAACCAAAAGTAATTTCTGATTATGTCAAAATTGACAGGAAAGTAATACACATGAAAACTTCAAATATAATTTTGAAATCCTTAGAACTCTTTTACTCTAAAGCTTGCCTTTCTTCTAATCCTATATTTACTTAAAAACTTATAAAAATTTCAAAATTATTTGATACACTTCTTAAATTTTCTTAAATCCAAGCTGTAATATTACAGCTTGCTTAATATATCCTTTTTAATTATAAACTCACATTATCTGAACTCACATTATCTGATTATATTTTTTAATCTTTCATTTAATTCCCATAGTGATGTTTTATTACTATCCCACTCTAATAAATTAATAGCTTCATCATAACTACACCATCTATATTCTGTATGTTCATTAGATAATTTCAAGACATCATCAGTTGCTAAAACTCCAAAACTATATTTAGGAATAACAAAGGTATCTTCGCCCCACAACTGAACATGATTTTTAAAATTATTTGCCGGTATTGATGCAGTAGAGTTTAAACAAATATATGGAGACGCTAAACCAATATTTAACTATTCATTAGCTTCTCTCTTTGCTGCTTGTAATGGTAATTCATCATCTTAACCACCACCAGCTATTCCTTGCCAAACACATAAATCTTCTCTTTTTAATACTATATACTTTATTTGGTCATTAATTATACGATATGGAAAACTAACACTTGAAACTTAGCCCTCACATTATCAAATCCTTTCATAAAAAATGATTATCTTTTTAGTAAAAGGCAGTATAAAAATCACTTTATACTGCCTTAAGTTTTAGACTAACTGTTTTCTTATTATTTTTTGATTATTATATAATATATTATAAATTAAGTAAAGCTCTCCATGTATTCTTACCTACTATACATCAACTAAAAGTCCTCTAGTTCTTTGGTTTTTTTTACAACCTCTTCTGTATTATCTCCAAATATGCCATCAGAAACAATTCCTAGCTGTTCTTGAATCCACTTAGTAATATTACCTCTTGCACCCTTTTTAACTACAGGACAGGCTGATAAGGTCAATTCTCCAGGTGTTCCATCAACTACTAATGTATTTCCGTTTTTATCTCTAAAATCTTGTCTATTTAATTCTTCCTGAAGAGGTATATAAATATTTTCATGAGCTGCTGCTGCTTCTATAATTTTAGATCCATTATTAAAAATCTCTTCATTAAAATTATTCATATCTACATTTCCTACTATTCCAGGAACTCTTCCCTCTTCTGTATATTGATGTCCTGCATAAGAGCTTCCCCATATCTTATTAAAGCCAGGCTTGTCCGCCCCATAATGAGCACACCATAAAGGATATTTATTAAGCCTTTTGTCCAGATTCTCTTCTATAAAGCTAGGACATGCATAAATACATATATCCATACCACTAAGAGCTTTAAACTTCTCTATAAATCTTAAAGCATAATCCATAAAATTATTAGGTTCATTCTTACTATGCTCAAGATCTAAACATGGCAGCAAATCATTTTCTTTATCCTTAATGCAATTATAAAAATTTTCAGCTTGAGTTTCAGGTAAACTGCTACCAACTAAAAAATGATAGTAACCAGTACGTAACATTACAGACTTTGTTCCGTAACTGTGGCGTAACATATAATCATCTATAAAAGTTGTTCTTTCACTTGCTTTAATATAAACACATTCTATTCCTGATTTTTTTACTAAGCTCCAGTTAATATCTCCGTTATGATTTGAAACATCAATTCCTTTCTCTTAAGCCCCGATAATTATTTGGACAAAGCATATTAGTATAGGTTATACTAAATATAGTAATTATTGGAGGTAATTTATGAAAGGAAAAACTTATTCAGAAGAATTTAAGAATCAAATATTAAATGAAGTGAAAGAGGTAGGTAATGTTTCTTTAGTTGGAAGAAAACATGGAATATCTACTAGTACAATTTTTACTTGGATAAGCAAATCAAAGAATAAAGATAAGATTAAGGTAAAACCAGGTAGAAAAGCTTTGATTGAGGGAAAGAATAGTATAGAAGAATTAAATGAAGTAACTCAGGAAAATGATAAATT
>NZ_FPBY01000246.1 GCF_900116755.1 Clostridium sp. DSM 8431 | reverse complement strand
AAAATGTGTCCACTATATTGACATAGGTCCAACTCCTTGTTGTCTATAATTGGAAACTACAGATTCTATATCATCACCAACAAGTTCTCCTGTACATCCTCCTAGTACAACAAATAAATCTCCCTTCATTATCTTTAATGTAGATTTTATAAGTCCATCTAGTTTCTTTTCTCCACCAAAAACAATTTCCTTTTCACTAGCATTAACACTTGGTACAACTGCTCCACCACGACCCTGCATACCATTAGCTACTGAAAATCCAACATGTTGCTTATCTACACATCCTGGCCCACAATGAGTTATTGGTACTGCTCCTGGTATAGTAACAGCAGTATATAATGCAGCTATTGCACATCCATAACGTGGTTTTCCTATGGTATTAGTCTGTTCAAATGAATTTTTCTTACTTGACATAAATTTTTATCCCCCTAACTATGCTTCTTCTAATATTTCTGGATGCTTAGCTAATACTAATGGATCTTCTTGAGATAGCCACCAGTCAGTATATGGAATATCAACATGTTTGCTTATATCCTCATTGAACTTTCTTCTTTGTAAAACAGCTTCTACTGTTTCTGCTATATTTAAAAGTCCTTGATATCCAATAGATTTATTTTCATCACCAATAGCTACTCCAGGTACTCCAAACTGTGATGCTAGAGGTGCTAAACCTGTATGTCTTACAATTACAAAATCAGGTTTAGTCTTCTTAATAAGAGAAGCAAAAGCAAATTGCTGTCTATTAGCTACTACAAAATTCTTTATATCTCCAGTCTGATCCACAAGAGTTTTTAGAGTATCCTGTCTTACATCTCCACTATCATAAACTGGGTCATGGTGGAATACTAAAGTACCATCAACCTCAATTCCAAGCTCTCTTAAAACTGTAACTAATCCATGTGCATAAGCAGAACCTGTTGCTACAACTGCCTTTATCCCCTTAAATTTTTCTCTATATTTAACTAATTCTTTTTCTACTCTTTCATGTTCTTTAGCAATATATTTTTCTGCTAGTTCAACTCTATTAGTTGCTTTAGCAATTTCTCTTAACCACTCATCTGTTCCTTCAAAACCATAAGGCTGCTTTGCTTTAATTTCCTTTACACCATATTCCTGTTCAAGACCTGCTGCAATATATGAAGATAAAGTGTAACAGAAGGTAGTTGTACATGTTGCTTCTGAAAGCTGTCTTAAATTCTCTACAGTTGCTAAGTCAACAGCAAAATTCACCCTTAAATTTAACTCTTTAAACATAGGAGTAAATACATCACTACCAAAAAGATTTATTACATTAACAAGGTCTTCCTGCTTTTTAGGTTCCTTATTTACTACTTGTCTTAATATTCCATGCTGAACAGTATCAAAGTCTGTTGTCCAGTGAGCTGATCTAAATCCTTCACAAGTTACTACTACAACTGGGATTCCATACTCTGCTTCTGCTTCTCTTGCTGCACTTTCTATATCTTCTCCAATAATAGCTGTTGCACAGGAGTTTCCTATAAAAATAACCTTAGGCTTTAATCTTTCCCATACATCTTTAATAGTCTGTTTCAACTTTTCTGTTGCTCCAAAAACCATATCTTTTTCTAATAGGTTAGTTGTTACTGTTCTTATGTCTTCAACTTCATATCCTCTAAGTTTAAGACCTACTCTATATGTAGTATTATAGTTAGCTGCATCTATAGCACATCCAATAGATGAATGTTGTATAAGTACTGCATCTACAACCATTCCAGCCTGACAGGATACCATTTTTGAACTACAGCTTGTTGCCTGTGAAAAAGGTCCTGCATTAGCACACAATCTACAGCCTTCTCCAGGTCCACACTTCTTCCTTTCCCCCTTTCCTCTTGCCTCATATTGAGATGCCTCTACTAAATCTTTAGCACTTCCATCCCAATTAACTATTGTTCCCAATCTTGTTTCTCTTATCTCAACATTTGCCGCATCAAGATTTATTTTTTTCTTGCTATCCTTCTCCCCCTTAAATTTAAAAAGAGGTCATAGAAATAAATTAATATTTCTACAACCTCTAGTTATCTAGTCAGTCTATCCTCCATATGACAATTTAATTTTGCTAATACGAAGTATTCTTATATATTAAATATGCTATATATTATATGATTTTATTTTGTAATGTCAATATTTTTATTTAAATTATACTTATACCATTTATAACACATAATTCTCATCTAAAATAATCTTGACTTTTTGAATTTGAAATGACAGCCCTATAATGTCATAGACTTCCCAATAATTATAGTTTTACTTTATCTCTACCCTTTAGATGCCTTATACAATAAAAGTTTAAAATGTAATTGGAGAAGCTCGTGAAAGACTTGCTTTAATAGAAGTAAAAGTTGGTGTATGAAGTGTATTACATGTACATCAGATAATTTGGAATTTTTCCTTACAAAAATATTTTTCAGATAGATAACGAAATATAAAATAACAAAACCTCCTTGTATTATTCTACAAAGGAGGTTGTATCATTTTCTACTAATATATATTAGGTAATGGAAGCTGATTTACCGCCTTTAAAAATTTATTCCATAAAGGTGGATAATCATTGTTTCCATACCAGTTCTTTTCTTTTCCATCATAATACTTTATTGTAACTCCCCACTGTGTACCATCTAGAATATTAGGATTATCGTACTCTTCCTTCCATTCCATAATTGAAGCACAATATATCTTATGAATATATTTAAAAAACTGCTCATCAGTCAACTTAATACTAACTTCTTTTTCAGCATTTTCAAATGATGGATAATATCTTGCATAAGCACCTTTTGGGCTTTTCTCTACCTCAATTCTTGAATGACCATCGAAAAAAACACCAATTCCAAATTTAAAATAGTATGTTTTTATTTCATCTTCTTCTGTGGTGTAAAGAATATGCTTATCACAATCATTACAATGATATTTAGGCGTTGGCGTAGGAATACAACACCCTCCAAGTACAATCTTTTTTAATTGCAAATCTTCTTCAAGTTCTGGTGACCATGCTGGCATACCCCAGAGTATTTTTGATGTATTATTTCCACCACATAGAGGACATAATCTTTTTGGCATATACTCATCCCCTTACTTAGAATATTTAAAATACTATTTCATAATATCTTCTTATACTTTTTTCTAATTCTAATAAATCTACATTTCTTCCTACCCTTATAGTTTCTTTACCTTGAACATAAAGTATTAACAAAGGAAATGTTAATACATATTTACTAGCTGCAAGTTCTCTTTCTTTCTCACCATTTATATCTATAATCTCAATTTTAGGATAAGACTTTAAAATGTTATCCACCTTATTTCTAATAACCTCACAGGCTCCACAGGATTCATTACTAAAATATAAAATCAACATTTCACTGCTAGCTATTTTATTGTTAACATAATCTACTCTTGATTCTTCCATAAATTTTTATCACCTCTTTGAATATATTATACTAGGGTTAATCATATTTCTTAACCCTTATATATCA
>NZ_FPBY01000293.1 GCF_900116755.1 Clostridium sp. DSM 8431 | reverse complement strand
TTATCTATATCTGTTCAATTTTCAAAGACCAATTTATCTCGTCGCCCTCAAGCGACTCATTTATCTTATCACTTATCGAAACATCTGTCAATAACTTTTTTTAAACTTTTTTGTTTTATTTGTTATCTTTAAGTTGTTTCGCATCAGCGACGATATTTATATTATCATAATCATATATATATTCCTATATAAAAAACACTATTTTTCAACATTATATACTAAATTCTTTTATATACTATATAATTCATATAAATGTATATATAGATACACCTGGTTAAGTTTATATTTTATTCTTTACAATATCTTCAATTATTGATGCTGTATCTTCTATGGCTCTCTTAGTTACATCTAGAGTTTTACAACGAATTTTCCTAATAATATCATCTAAAAATTTAAATTCTTCAAGAATTCTTTCTTCACCAGCATAATTAATCTTACTAGATATAAATCTATATTTGCTAATTCTCTTTTTTCTTATTTCAATAAGCTCTAAAGGATCTATTGTTAAACAAAATACTTTTCTTCTATCTATTTCAAATAATTCCTTAGGTAATTCTACTTCAGGTACTAATGGAATATTAATTGCCTTTATGCCCTTATTAGCTAAACACATACATAATGGAGTTTTTGAAGTTCTTGATAATCCTATTAATACTACATCAGCATTTTTTATACCTCTATAATCTTTACTATCATCATATTGTATTGCAAATTCTATTGCCTCAATCTTTTTAAAATAATCTTCATCAATACTTCTAACTGCTCCCGGACTATATATTGGTGTACTATTTAAAATTGATGATGATGCTTCTATTATAGGTGCAAGTATATTTATTGCTACTATACCATTCTCTTTAGCTTTATCTATTAAATATTTGCGTACATCTATTATAACTATTGTGGATACTAATAACACCTTATCAAGACCCTTTAGTTCTTCTATCAACAAATCAACATCAGATAAGGTTTTTATATATGAAACTCTTTTTACTTTAACTTCATCTGTAAACTGACTAGCAGCTGCTTTTGCAACCTGCATTGCAGTCTCTCCTATAGAATCTGATACTGCAACTATATGTAACATTATTTATTCCTCCATATCCTATAAAATGCTCATAGTGAATTTTCACACTCTATATGATAAACTTAGATTAGTAAAAATTTATCAGGAGGCAACTTATGAAAAACACTAAACTAATTACCATAGGAGCACTTCCTCTTATGTGGATTATTTATTTTTTATTTGAACTCATCACTGGAAGAATAACAACAATATCATTCTTCATCTTTAACTGTGCTCTTATATTATTATTTTCATTAATAGGATATTTTATATACTTATTAAGTAAAAAATATATAAATGGATTTTCAAAAAAAGCTACATTCTTAATTTTTATATTTGCTATGTTTATTGATCAAGGAATTAAATTAATAATTAAAGCCTTCTTCTTTAATCATAATATAAATATTATTCCAGAATTACTTTCATTTAATCCTATAATAAACACTCAAGGTTCATGGCTAAATGCTAGATTTAATACTTCTCTAAGCTTTTCATTTTTAATAACAATTAATTTCTTAGCTTTGATTTTACTAATTGAACTATATAGATATTTATTATTTAAAGGGTATAAAACTTTTTGGGGAGATATGGCTTTCATTTTTCTTCTTAGTGGAGCGTTATGTTCTCTTATAGATAAATGCTTTTATGGAGGTAGTTTAGATTTTATAGGAATATCAGATCTATTTGTAGCTGATATAAAAGATATATATATTAACTTTGGATTATACTCCTTTATATTAGCAGCTTACTCTTCAGGCTACTTAACTTCAGAAGATAATTCAACTTTAAAAGATGATATTAATAGTATAAAGTTGTTTTTCAATTTTATAAAAAAAGACATTCTATCAATAATAAAAAAACATTAATATAAAAATAGGATTTTACGAAATTGTAAAATCCTTTTTTATATTAATGCTAAGCAAGTTCTTATTAGAGGTTCCTTCATTTGAAGTGACCCTTTGGTGGCTTACCGGGGAATCGAACCCCGGACACCTTGATTAAAAGTCAAGTGCTCTACCGACTGAGCTAGTAAACCAT
>NZ_FPBY01000028.1 GCF_900116755.1 Clostridium sp. DSM 8431 | reverse complement strand
TCACGATAGTTGGAGGAATTCAGTATGGAAGAAACAATAAAATATAAATGTACACAATGTGGTATGGAAGAAGATATTCCTAAGGAGGTTGTAGAGTACTTTGATGAGATGGATCAAAGTAATATAGATGAACCCCCTTGTTTTTCGTGCGAAAAATGCGGCGGTATAATGAGACCTGTAAAATATGATGGAGTTTATGGAAAGAAATATCGAGGATAAAGATAAAGCATAGGATTTTGAGCATCCTATGCTTTTAAATTTTTACTTACAACTAAGTTTCCCGAAGGGAGCGTGGCGCAGCCACTTTGTTCTGTCTACGAAAATATAAAATTAAATATAAAATTAAGGTAAGGTATTGTCTGAATCTAAAATAGATTATATATTATGAAAAATATAAAAAAATATCTGGCTCAAAATGGCTAGATATTTTTTTCATTAAATATGTAGAGATGAATATAAATTAATAGAATACTTAATTTAAGGGAGGTATTACTATGGAATTTAGGAAGGACTATAATACATTAATAAAGCTAATACTTTTGCTGATAGCAGTAACAGTGGTGACTTTTGCAGTTAAATATTATTTTCAGCCCTTTATTGCCATTATACTTCTTCTTATTATAACTAATCCCTTATATAATCTTATGGTTAAACTTAGACTTTCACCTAAAATAAGTGCAGCTTTAAGCATACTTTTTGTTAATATAATAGTTGTTATATCTATTATATATCTTGGTAATTCCATATATAATGTTACATTAAGCTTTTACAAAAATAATTTATATAAAATAGAAGAGTTTATTACAAATATAGTTAGTATTTTTAATGTGGAAAGTGTTTCGGGAAAAAGTAGCAACATTTTAAATACTAATTTTATAAAAAATGGTGCACTTTCAACAGGAGAGTGGGTTTTTTCATATTTTGTAGCTAATATATCTGTGTTTTTTCTTTTAGTAGATAGAAGAAATATTATTGACTACTTCTTAAAACTTATACCTAGTAGGGTGTTTATAAAGATAAAAAGACAAAAGAAAAATTTAATGAATATGTTTGTGATTGAAATTATACTTGTTTTAATATCAACTTTAGAAATAACTTTTGGCTTTGTAGTATTAAGAATTGGTCATCCTATGTTTTTAGGAATTTTATGCGGAGTGTTAGATATATTGCCTTACGTTGGAACAATAATTGTATTTATTCCTATAATAATATACAATATTATAGTAAAGCAATACATTGTGTCATTTGGATTGATTTTATTGTATATTTTGGTGCAAATATGCAGAGAAATATTAGAAGCAAAATTTTTAGGCGATAAGTTAGAGTTACATCCACTATTAGTTTTGCTATCAATATATATTGGAGTGAAAGTTTTTGGAATAATAGGTGCTATAGTAGGTCCTATTTATGGAATGCTAGCAAAGGAAATTGTGGAGGATGAATAAAAAGAATATGAAACTTAAGGAGGAATTAAAATAATGAAGGGAATCTCAATTTTAGGTGTAACAGGTTCTATAGGTACACAAACTCTTGATGTTATAAGACAATCTAAGGGGGCTTTTAAACTTATAGGTATTACTGCTAATTCATCTGTTGAAAAGGTTCGAGAAATAATTGAAGAGTTTGAACCTGAGTATGCAGCTATGATGGATGAAGAAAGTGCATTTAAAGTTAAGGAATTTTGTGTTTTAAATAATTATAAAACAAAAGTATATGAAAAGATGGAAGGGCTTATTAAAGTTGCTACATTAGATGAAGTGAATATAGTTGTAACTTCTGTTGTAGGAATGATAGGATTAGAGCCTACTATTGCAGCTATAGAAGCTAAAAAGGATATTGCCCTTGCTAATAAAGAAACTCTTGTTGTTGCAGGGAAAATTGTTATGAAAAAGGCTAAGGAAGAGGGCGTTAAAATACTTCCAGTTGATTCTGAACATGGTGCTATTTTTCAATGCCTTCAAGGAAATGATATGAAGGATCTAAAGAAAATTATATTAACTGCTTCAGGTGGACCTTTTAGAGGAAAGACTACTTGTGATTTAAAAAATACAACAGTAGAAGAGGCTTTAAATCATCCAAATTGGAATATGGGAAGCAAAATTACTATTGATTCAGCCACTCTTATGAATAAAGGATTAGAAGTAATTGAAGCTCACTGGCTATTTAATTGTGATTTTGATAATATACAGGTCCTTGTACATCCTCAAAGTATAATTCACTCAATGGTAGAGTATAGAGATGCAAGTATTATAGCTCAAATTGGTGCTCCAGATATGAGACTGCCAATTCAATATGCTTTAAATTATCCAAAAAGAGAAAATAGGGTTGCAAATGAAATAGACTTTTATGAAATTTCAAAGCTAACTTTTGAAAAACCAGATATGGACACTTTTAAATGCTTGAAGCTTGCATTTGAGGCTGGAAAAATGGGAGGGCTTATGCCTACAGTTTTAAATGCAGCTAATGAAATTGCAGTAGCAGATTTTTTAGATAGAAAAATTAAATTCTTAGATATTGCAGATATAATTGAAGATGCAATGGATAAATTTAAAGATGAAGCTATGAGTAGTGCTTTAACTATAGAAAATATTCTAGAAATAGATAAGAAGGTAAGAGAGTACGTTAAAAGTAAGTAAAAGGAGGGGGATTAGATGAACTATCTATTAGCGGTTTTAGGTTTAGGTGCAATTATTATAGTTCATGAATTTGGACATTATATAATGGCAAAGATAAATGGGGTAAAGGTTAATAGCTTTACAATTGGATTTGGACCTAAAATAATAACACATAAAGGGAAAGAAACAGAATATGCATTATCAATACTTCCAGTAGGTGGATATGTTGAAATGGCAGGCATGGCAGAAAAAGAAAATATGGATGAAGCCCAGATAAAAGAAGAGGAAGATATAGATCCGGAAAGATTATTTAGAAATAAAACACCTCTTCAAAGGTTATCAATAATAATTGCAGGGCCTATAATGAACATAGTTTTAGCAATATTGCTATTTGCTGCTTATTTTAATACATTTGGTTATGCTGATACTAGCTTAGCTGAAGTCACAGAAAATAGTGCGGCTTCTGAAGCAGGAATGCTTCCGGGAGATAGAATTCTTAAGGTAAATGGAGATAAGGTATATACTACAGAGGATATAAGCCTTGGGGTTTCAGGAGCAAAAGATAGTGAAATAACTATGGAAGTAGATAGAAATGGGGAAATTTATAATATAGATGTTACTCCAAGATTTGATGAAGAAAGTCAAGCTTATCTTATTGGTATAAGATTTGGTGTTGTAAGTCATCCAAGTTTAGCTCAAAGTATTGGACATAGCGTTGATGAAACTTGTACTCTTGTAGTACAAAATTGTAAGGCTATAGGTAGACTTATAACTGGAAAAGGAAGCTTTAAGAGTGATATTGGAGGACCTGTTGCTATAGTTAAAATTTCATCTGATGCTGCTAAGGCGGGAGTATGGAGTCTTGTGCGTTTAGTAGCTATGATGTCAATTGGTGTAGGTATATTTAACTTTATGCCAATGCCTATTTTAGATGGTGGTAGATCTGTTCTTTTATTAATTGAACTTATTACAAGAAGAAAAGTACCTGTTAAGGTGGAAAATGTTTTAAATACAATAGGTGTAGTATTCTTGTTTGGGCTTATGATAATAGTTACAATAAAGGATATACTATTCCCTATGGCATATTAAAGGAGAAAATTTTAAAATGATTAGGAAAAAAACTAGAGAAGTCAGTGTTGGAGGAGTAAAAATTGGGGGGAATGCACCAGTTTCTATTCAATCTATGACTAATACTGATACAAGAGATGTAGAAGAAACATTAAAACAAATTAGAGGGTTATATAATGCAGGGTGTCAAATTATTAGATGTGCTGTTTTAGATATGGATGCAGCTGAAAGTTTAAAGGAAATAACAAAACAATCTCCAATTCCAGTAGTTGCAGACATACATTTTGATTACAAATTAGCATTAAAGGCTATTGAAAATGGAGTTTCAGCTTTAAGAATAAACCCTGGAAACATAGGAAGTAAAGAAAGAGTGGAGATGGTTGTAAAAGCAGCTAAGGCTAAAAATATTCCTATAAGGATAGGTGTTAATTCAGGTTCTTTAGAAAAATATATTTTAGAAAGAGATGGGAAACCTACAGCTGAAGGATTAGTTGAAAGTGCATTGAATCACGTTAAAATTTTAGAAGAATTAGATTTTCATGATATAGTAATTTCAATAAAATCTTCTGATGTTAAAATGATGATTGAGTCTTATAGACTTATGAGTGAAAAATGTGATTATCCTCTTCACTTAGGTGTTACTGAATCAGGTACAGTAGAAAGAGGTACTATTAAATCAAGTGTAGGTATAGGAACTCTTTTAGCTGAAGGTATAGGAGATACTATAAGAGTTTCTTTAACAGCAGACCCTATTGAAGAAATAAGAGTAGCTAAAGAAATATTAAAGTCTTTAGGTCTTAGAGAAGGAGGACTTGAATTTGTATCATGTCCAACTTGTGGAAGAACTCAAATTGATCTTATAGGTATAGCTAATGCAGTAGAAAAGAAACTTGAAACAATAAATAAAGATATAAAGGTTGCTGTTATGGGCTGTGTAGTTAATGGACCTGGCGAAGCAAGAGAAGCTGATATTGGAATAGCTGGTGGAAAAGGTGAAGGTCTTATCTTTAAAAAAGGTGAGATAATTAGAAAGGTTAAAGAATCTGAGCTTATTGATGCTCTTATGGAAGAAATAGATAAGTTATAATAAGAAAGGACTGTCATATTTTTGGCAGTTCCTTTTTAATAATATTTATTCTTTTACTTGTAAAAGTTTTAAACTTGTGATATTCTATATTTAGATGATTATTTCACATAACTATGAATTTGCGAGTGGGAAGTTAAAACCCGCTCTTTCTATTTGTAACGCAACTAAATTAAATAGTTGCGTTTTTGATTAGTTTTAATTTTATAATATAGTTTTTTGGGGAATAATAATCATAGAAAAGTGAATATTGAAAAGGAGGTTTAATAAAATGGACAAAAATGCTTTAGTAGAAAAATTAGAAAAGTTGGTTAAACCTATTGCAGATGAGTTAAATTATGAATTATATTATGTTGAATACATAAAGGAAAATGGAGAATTCTATTTAAGAATATATATAGATAAGCCAGAGGGCAGAGTTTCTCTTAATGATTGTGAAGAATTATCAAGAAGAGTAAGTGATATGCTTGATGTTGAAGATCCAATAAGCGATTCTTATTACTTAGAAGTTTCATCACCAGGTTTAAACAGAGGTCTTTTTAAAGATGAACACTTTAAGAGATTTATTGGAAGCGAAGTTTTTATTAAATTTATAGGTTCTATAAGCGGACAAAAAAATATAAAAGGTATTTTAAAAGCAGCTGATGAAGATTCTATAACTGTAGAAGGTGAAGTAGAACTTGTAATACCAAAGGACAAAATAAAAAGTGCAAACTTAGATGGGGAAATATAACAAGGAGGATGTAAAGATGAACGAAGAGTTTATAGGTGCTCTAAAAGAGATAGTAAAGGAAAAGGGGATAAGTGAAGATCTTATATTTACAACTATTGAAGATGCAATGGTTGCTGCATATAAGAAAAACTATGCAAATCCAAATACAAATGCACAAAATGTTAGAGTAAGCATAGATAGAGAAAGTGGAGAAGTTAGAGTATTCTCTCAAAAAGTGGTATGTGAAGAAGTTTACGATAATGTAACTGAAATTTCATTAGAAGAAGCTAAAGAAATTAGCCCAAGATATGAAATAGATGATATAGTTGAATTAGAAGTTACACCAAGAAACTTTGGAAGAGTAGCAGCTCAACTAGCAAAGCAAATGGTTACTCAAAAAATGAAAGAAGCAGAAAGAAATATTGTTTATAATGAATATAAAGAAATGGAATATGACATTATAACTGGAACTGTTTTAAGAAAAGATAAGGGTAATGTTTATGTTAACCTTGGAAAACTTGAAGGTGTTATAGGACCAAATGAACAAATGAAAAATGAAAGCTATAATTTTAATGAAAAATTAAAGTTATATATAGTGGAAGTTAAAAATGGTTCAAAGGGTGCAGTAATTCATGTTTCAAGAACTCATCCAGGTCTAGTTAAGAGATTATTTGAATTAGAAGTACCTGAAATCTACAATGGTACAGTTGAAATTAAGAGTATTTCAAGAGAAGCAGGTTCAAGAAGTAAGATAGCAGTTTATTCAAATGATGAAGCTGTAGATCCAATGGGAGCATGCGTAGGACCTAAGGGAGTAAGAGTACAAAAGATAGTTAATGAATTAAAGAATGAAAAAATAGATATAATTAAATGGAGTAAAATTCCAGAGGAATTCATTGCAAACTCATTAAGCCCAGCAAAGGTTTTAGATGTAGTAGTTAATGAAGAAGATAAAACTGCAAAAGTTGTTGTAGATGACAATCAATTATCTTTAGCAATAGGTAAAGAAGGTCAAAATGTTAGACTTGCTGCAAAACTTACTAACTGGAAAATAGACATAAAGAGCAAGAGCCAAGCTGAAGCTGTAAAAGAAGAAGCTATAGAAGTTATAGATGCAGCTAAAGAAGCTGAAGAAATTATAGATGCAGTAACAGAATAATTGGGGGTTGTTTTTATGAAAGTAAAAAAAATACCACTAAGAATGTGCACTGGCTGTATGGAAATGAAGCCTAAAAAGGAACTTATTAGAATAGTAAAAAGTCCTGAAGGAGATGTAAGTGTTGACCTTACTGGCAAAAAGTCAGGAAGAGGTGCTTATATCTGCAAAGAAATCGAATGCTTAGAAAAGGCTTTTAAAACTAAGAGATTAAGCAGAAACTTAGATACTGCAATAGATGAAGAAATTTATAATAAATTAAAGGAAGAAATTATAAATGGATAAGTTTTTTAATTTTTTAGGATTAGCCAAAAGATCAAAGAATCTTTTAGAAGGTTACAGTAAATGTAACGAAGGAAAGAGAAAACAGAAGATATATCTTTTTATAATATCAAAGGATGCTTCTGACTCTACTAAAAGAAAATTTATAAATTATTGTGAAATTAATGAAATACCATATATACATGATTTCTTAAAAGAGGAATTAGGAGAAGCTTTAGGAAGAGAAGAAATTAAGATTTTAGCTTTGACTGATAAAAATATGGCAGAAAAACTGCTAGCTCTTTATAAGGAGGAAAATGTATGAATTAACACGGGGGTGACTGTATGTCAAAAATTAGAGTATATGAATTAGCAAAGGAATTAGATATAAATTCTAAAGATTTAATAACTTTATTAATGGATGAATTTAATGTAGAAGTGAAGAATCACATGAGTGTAATTGAAGATGAAGATGCAGAACTTATAACTGAACTTCTTTCAGGCTCAAAGAGAGATGAACTTTCTATAGGAAGAGAAGACGGAAAGAAAAGTATAGTTGATGAATACGAAGATATTCTAGCTGAAGAAGTTAATAAAGGTAACAAGAAAAAGAAGAAAACTAGAAAGCAAATAGCTGAAGAAAAAGAACAAGAAGAAAAAGAATTTGCAGAAAATACAATTCTTGAAATTGGTGAAACTATAACTGTAAAAGAACTTGCAGAAATGCTTCACAAACCAAATTCAGAAGTAATTAAGACTTTAATGTTCTTAGGTGTAATGGCAGCTGTAAATGCTGAAATAGATTATGATACTGCAGCAAAAGTATGTGAAAAATTTGATATCCTTTGTGAAAAGAAAGAAGAAAGCGATGAGCTTGAAAGCTTAAACTTAGAAATGGATGAAGATGAAAACCTAGTTAAGAGACCACCTATAATAACAGTTATGGGACACGTTGACCATGGTAAGACTTCACTTCTAGATGCCATAAGAAAATCAAAGGTTACAGATTCAGAAGCTGGTGGAATCACTCAACATATAGGTGCTTATACAGTTGATGTTAATGGAGAAAAGATTACATTCTTAGATACTCCAGGACATGAAGCCTTCACAGCTATGAGAGCAAGAGGAGCTCAAATAACAGACGTTGTTATCTTAGTTGTTGCAGCAGATGACGGTATAATGCCACAAACTAAGGAAGCTATAAGCCACTGTAAGGCTGCAGGTGTTCCAATGGTAGTTGCTATAAATAAGATAGATAGACCAAATGCTAATATTGATAGAGTTAAGCAAGAATTAACTGAATATGGACTAGTTTCAGAAGACTGGGGTGGAGATACAATATGTGTACCAGTTTCAGCTAAACAAGGACAAAACATTGATCAATTATTAGAAATGGTTCTTTTAACTGCTGAAATGCTTGAACTTAAAGCTAATCCAAACAGAAAAGCTAAAGGTACTGTTATAGAAGCTAAGCTTGATAAAGGTAGAGGAGCTGTAGCATCACTTCTAGTTCAAAATGGTACTTTACATGTTGGAGATTCAATTTTAGTTGGAACAACATATGGTAGAATAAGAGCAATGTTTGATGATGAAGGAAAGAAGATTAAGAGTGCAGGACCTTCAATTCCTGTTGAAATCTTAGGACTTTCTGAAGTTCCAGCAGCTGGTGATAGATTCGTTCAAATTAAGGATGAAAAGACAGCTAGATCTATGGCTGAAGCTAGAAAAGATAAGATTAAACAAGATAACTTCCATAGAGTATCTCTTGAAGATTTATATAATCAAATTAAAGAAGGTACAGTAAAAGAATTATCTATTATAGTTAAAGCAGATGTTCAAGGTTCTGTTGAAGCTATAAAACAATCTCTTGAAAAATTATCAACTGATGATGTTAAGGTTAGAGTAATCTACGGCGCAGTTGGAGGAATAAGTGAAACTGATATTACACTTGCAACAGCTTCAAATACTTTAGTAATAGGATTTAATGTAAGACCAGACTCTAATGCAACAGCAGCAGCTGAAAGAGAAGGAGTAAGCATTAATACTTATAGAGTTATATATGATGCGATAGAAGATGTTAAGTCAGCTATGATAGGTATGCTTGATCCAGAATATAAAGAAGTTGTATTAGGTAAGGCAGAAGTAAGAGAAACTTATAAGATTTCTAACGTTGGTACAATAGCTGGATGTTATGTACTTGAAGGAAAAGTTAAGAGAAACTGTGAAGTAAGAGTTGTAAGAGACAACATTGTAATCTTTGAAGGTAAGTTATCATCATTAAAGAGATTTAAGGATGATGCTAAAGAAGTTTCAAATGGTTTTGAATGTGGTATAGGCGTAGAAAAATTCAATGACTTAAAGGTTGGAGATATTATAGAATCATTTGAAATGCAGGCGATTGAAAGAAAAGAACTTTAAAGAGGTGATTAGATATGCCTAGCTATAGAGGTGGAAGAATTAACGAAGAGGTAAGAAAAGAAATAAGTAACCTTATTCGTGATGAAATAAAAGATACCAGACTTACTGCAATGATTTCTGTAACAGCAGTAAAGGTAACTAAAGATTTAAGATATGCAAAGGTATATGTAAGTATATTTGCAAAAGATGAAGAAGAAAAGATGTCAAACTTTGAAGCATTAAAGAGTGCAGCAGGTTTTGTAAGACATGAAATAGCACAAAGAATTAATTTAAGATACAGTCCACAAATAATATTTGAATTAGATGATTCTATTGATTATGGTATGAAGATAGATAGTCTTATTCAAAAGACAAAGGCAAAATAAAGTGGCTTTGCAAGAAATATCTAAGGTTATTTTAAATAGCAGTAAGATAGGTCTGACTTTCCATGCATCACCTGATGGTGATGCAATTGGAAGTACACTTGGGCTTTTGAATGGATTAAGAGAGATGGGAAAGGATGCCTATATAATTTCTGAGGAAGTTATACCAGACTACCTTTCTTTTCTTCCATTATCAGAAGAAATAAATAAAGAGGTTTTAGAGCCCCTTCCAGGTACTGATTTAGTTATTGTTTTAGATTGTGGAAATGTTGAAAGAATTTGTGCTGATTTAAAAAATTATGATAATACCATAATGAATATTGACCATCATTTATCAAATGATATGTATGGTGAGTATAATTATGTTGATACTAATGCATCTGCAACGTCAGAAATTGTATTTGAGCTTTTAAAAGAATTAAAGTTTGAATTTGCATATGAAAATGAAATACTTAAAAATATAGCTATGTGTTTATATACTGGTATAGTTACAGATACTGGTTCCTTTAGACATTCAAATGTTACGGTAAGAACACACAAAATAGCTGCAGAACTTATTGGATGTGGCATTAATAATAGTTATATTCATAATGAGCTTTTTGGAAATAAACCATTAAATAAGCTTAAACTTACAGGAGAAGCTATAAACATTTTAGAAGTACATTTTGATGGAAAGGTATCTTTTGTAGAATTATCATTAAAAACTTTAGAAAAGTTTAACATGTTAAATAGTGATACATCAGATATAATTAATATGATACTTAATGTTGAAGGCATAGAAGTAGCTGTTGTTACAAAAGAAACAGAAGATGGTGTTAAAGCAAGTTTAAGATCAAAAAATGATTTTGATGTAAGAAAGATAGCTGAAATCTTTGGTGGTGGTGGCCATACAAAGGCATCAGGATTAAAGATTAAAGATGCAAGTTTAGCAGAAGCAAAAGAAAGAATATTAAAAGCAATAGGGAAAGAGATATAGTCTATGAATGGCGTAATTAATATTTTTAAAAATAAAGGAATGTCATCTTTTGATGTTGTAAGAAAGGTTAGGAAAGTTTCAAAAGAAAAGAAAGTAGGACATACAGGCACTTTAGATCCTGAAGCAACAGGAGTACTTCCAGTGTGCCTTGGAAAAGCAACAAAAATAATAGATTATATTATGAAAGAAGAAAAAAGCTACTTTGTTAAATTTAAACTTGGAATAAAGACTACAACATATGATTTAGAAGGCGAAATTATAGAAGAAAAAGATTGGTCTAATATAAAAGAAGAAGATGTCTTTGAAGCTATTAATTCATTTAAAGGAGAAATTATGCAAGTTCCTCCTATGTATTCAGCTTTAAAGAAGGATGGTGTAAGACTTTATGATCTTGCAAGAAAAGGAATTGAAGTTGAAAGGGAAGCTAGAAAAATTACAATATACGATATAAGTGATATAGAAATTTCTCTTCCATATGTTTCAATGAATGTTTCGTGTTCAAAAGGTACATATATAAGAAGTCTTTGCTATGATATAGGTGAAAAATTATCTGCTGGAGCTACTATGGTTGAACTTAAAAGAACTAAAACTTCAGTATTTTTAGAAAAAGATAGTATAAATATTGATGATTTAGACGAGAATAATATTTGCGAAAAACTTATATCAATAGAAGATGCTTTAGCTTATTATGAAAAGCTTCATATAAATAATAAATATAAAAAGCTTTTCTTAAATGGTGTTAATGTAGGAGATAAAAGAGCATTAAAAGATAAAGCTGAAAAAGGAAAATTGTATAGAGTGTACGATGAAGAAGATTCTTTTATAGGACTTGGTAAATTAGATGGTAATGGCTTTAAGATAGAAAAACTTCTAATTTAGTAAGGAGTTAAAAAATTATGTTGGTTGATGAAGAGAAGATAAATAATAATTATATAGCTTTAGGAAGCTTTGATGGGCTTCATAAAGGACATTTAGAACTTATAAAAAAAGTTGTTTCATTAGCAGATAAAAGTGGTGGAAAAAGTATAATATATACTTTTAAAAATCATCCTAAAACTATAATAAATCCTAATTTCAATCCAGACCTTCTTATGGATAATGAAAGTAAATTAGAAATCCTTAAAAGTTATGGTGTTGATGAAGTGTTTTTTCAAAAGTTTGATGAAAAATTCATGGAAAAGTCAGCAGAAGATTTTATTAAAGATTTAGTGAAAGATTTTAGAATAAAAGGTATTGTAGTAGGGTTTAATTATAAATTTGGATATAAAAATTTAGGTAATACGGAGCTTTTAAAAAGTTTATCTTTAAAATATGATTTTGATGTACACATAATAGAACCATGTATGTATAAAGGTGAGGTTATAAGTAGCACAAGAATAAGAAAAGAGCTATTAAATGGGAATGTTGAAGATGCAGCTGAAATGTTAACAAGACCTTATTTCTTATATGGAGAAGTTTCTCATGGAAAGCAAATTGGAAGAACAATAGGTTTTCCTACAGCAAATTTAGAAAAATTAAAGATTTTTTTACTTCCAGAAGAAGGAGTGTATTATACTCATGTTTTATGGAACAATAATTTATATAAGGCTATAACTTCAATCGGAAATAACCCAACCGTTAATGGAAAGAAAGTTACAATTGAATCTCATATATTATCTTTTAATGAAAAGATATATGGTGATAAAATTAAGGTTAATTTTATGAAGAAAATACGAAATAATGTAAAATTTAGTTCTCTTGAAGAGCTAAAAGAACAAATCAATCGTGATAAAACCTTTGCAGAAAAAGAAAAATTGTAAAAAAGATTTACAATAATGATGTGTTTTGTTATAATGCAATTGAACCTAGTCCTAAGTTTAAAGGTGCCATCTTTATACTTGGAACTAAGGGGATAATATTTTGGAGGTGCTAAATAGCATGGATAAGGCAAGAAAATTAGAAATAATAAAAGAATACGGTAGAAGCGAAGGAGATACAGGTTCTCCAGAAGTACAAATCGCTTTACTTTCAGAAAGAATCAGTCACTTAACTGATCACTTAAAGACTCACAAGAAAGATCACCACTCAAGAAGAGGTCTTTTAATGATGGTTGGTCAAAGAAGAGGTCTTTTAAATTACTTACAAGAAGTAGATATCGAAAGATATAGAGCTATTGTTAAAAAATTAGGTTTAAGAAGATAATCTTTTTTTAGAGCGGGTTATATCCGCTCTATTATTTTAAACTTTCTAGAAAAATATGTAAACAATCGAAGGGAGGTCCTATAATGAGCAATGTGTTAAGTACAACTGTTGCAGGAAGAGAATTGAAGGTTGATTTTGGTAAGGTAGGAATGTTATCAAATGCAGCAATTTTCATGAGTTATGGGGATACAGTAATATTAACAAATGTTAATGCTTCAGAAGAACCAAGAGAAGGAATAGATTTCTTTCCATTAAGTGTTGAATATGAAGAAAAGTTATATGCAGTAGGTAAAATACCAGGTGGGTTTATAAAGAGAGAAGGAAGACCTTCTAATACAGCTATACTACATGGTAGAGCTATTGATAGAACAATAAGACCTTTATTTCCTAAAGGATATAGAAATGATGTTCAAGTAGTTTGTACAGTAGTTTCAGTAGAAAAGGATAATCTTCCTGATATATTAGGAGTAAATGCAGCTTCAATGGCTTTATGCTTATCAAGCATTCCATTTACAATACCTTGTGCAGCAGTACAAGTAGGTTTAATAGATGGTGAGTTTGTAGTTAACCCTAATGCAGAACAAAGAGAAAAGACTTCTATGCATTTAACTGTATGTGCAACTAGAGAAAAAGTTATGATGATAGAAGCTGGAGCAGATGAAATCGATGAAGATACTATGATTAAAGCAATTAAGTTCGGTTTTGAACAATGCCAACCTATCATAGATTTCCAATTCGAAGCTATGGAGAAATTCGGTAAGAAGAAAGAAACTCCAGAATTATACCATCCAGATGAAGAATTAGAAAAAGAAATAAGAGATTTTGCATCAGATATGGTTAAAGATGCAATGTACATCATGGATAAAGATGAAAGAAATGCTGCTGTTGATGCTTTAACTGAGAAAGTTAACGAAGAATTCTCTGAAAAGTATGAAGATAAAGCAGGAGACATAAAAGAAATTCTTTATAATATGCAAAAAGAAGTAGTTAGAAATATGCTTCTTAATGAAAAGAGAAGGCCTGATGGAAGAGCTTTTGATGAAATAAGAAAGATAAGCTGTGAAGTTGGACTTTTACCAAGAACTCATGGAACAGGGTTATTTACAAGAGGATTAACTCAAGTTATGACTGTTGCAACATTAGGTTCAATTAGTGAAGTTCAAATTCTAGATGGAATTGATGAAACTGAAACAGTTAAGAGATATATGCATCATTATAATTTCCCAGGATATAGTACTGGAGAAGTTAAACCTTTAAGAGGACCTGGAAGAAGAGAAATAGGACATGGTGCCTTAGCTGAAAGAGCATTAGAACCACTTATACCATCAGAAGATGAATTCCCATATACTATAAGATTAGTATCAGAAGTATTAAGTTCTAATGGCTCAACATCTCAAGCATCAGTTTGTGGATCAACATTAGCTTTATTAGATGCAGGAGTTCCAATAAAGAGACCAGCAGCTGGTATAGCAATGGGATTAATTACTTCTAAGGATTTATCTCAAGAAGAGGTTTTAACTGATATTCAAGGAATAGAAGATTTCTTTGGAGATATGGACTTTAAGGTGGCAGGAACAACTGAAGGTATTACTTCAATTCAAGTTGATACAAAACTTCAAGGTTTAAGTTTTAATGTGTGTGAACAAGCAATAAGAAAAGCTAGAGATGCTAGATTATTCATATTAGATAAAATAAATGCATGTATTCCAGAGCCAAGAAAAGAAGTATCAAAATTTGCGCCTAAGACTTGCACAATGCATATAGATCCAGAAAAGATTAGAGATGTAATTGGAACAGGTGGGAAGGTAATAAATAAGATTATTGCTGATACAGGTGTTAAGATTGATATTAAAGAAGATGGAACTGTATTTGTATCATCAACAGACCATGAAGGTGTAAATGCTGCTATGAAGATAATAGAAGGATTAACAAAAGAAGTTCAAGTTGGTGAAGTTTATTTAGGAAAAGTAACTAAAATAGCTACATTTGGTGCTTTTGTTGAAATTTTACCGAACAAAGAAGGCTTAGTTCACATTTCAAAACTTGATTTTGATAGGGTAAACAAAGTAGAAGATGTTGTTTCAGTTGGTGATGAAATTTTAGTAAAAGTTATTGAAATTGATAACCAAGGAAGAATAAATCTTTCTAGAAAAGATGCTTTAAAAGAGCAAGAAGAAAAGAAAGAGCAGTAAAAGGCAAAACATTGCCTTTTTTTTCTGTTAAATATTCAGGAATAGTAAGCCACGAATATCTTTATAATAATATAGAGGATTCGTGACTTTTATTATAGGAGGATTATTTATGTATAATTTATACACGCTAGATAACGGCTTACGCATCGTAACAGAAAAGAATGATAGTGTTAATTCTATAAGTGTAGGTGTAATGGTTAAGAACGGTTCAAGAAATGAAAGTGAAGATATAAATGGTATATCACATTTTATTGAGCATATGTTCTTTAAAGGAACAAATAAGAGAAATGCAAGGGAAATAGCAGAATCTGTAGAAAACTTAGGAGGGCAAATAAATGCTTTTACAAGTAAGGAAGCTACCTGCTATTATGTAAAAAATTTATATACACACTTAGATCTTTCTTTAGAAATATTATCAGATATAATGCTTAATTCAAAATTTTCAGAAGAAGAGATTGAAAAAGAAAAAAGTGTTGTAATAGAAGAAATTAATATGAGTACTGATAATCCAGAAGATGTTTTAGATGATCTGCATGCTAAGGTATCTTATGGAAATAATCCTTTATCGTATCCCATTCTTGGAACAGCAGATAAAGTAAGAAGTTTTAGTAGAGATACAATAACTAATTATATTAAGAAAAAATATTCACCTTCAAACTCAGTAATATCAGTTTGTGGAAAGTTTGATGATAATGAATTAAGAAGTCTTATAGAAAAATATTTTGGAAGCTGGAAAGACGATAATAGTGATGTGACAACATATGAAAAGGCAGTTATTCATTCAGGAGCTTCTTATTTAAATAAAGATATTGAACAGCTTCATATGAGCCTTGGATTAAAAGGGCTTCCAGCTAATCATGAAAAAGGATATGCTTCAGTGCTTTTAAGTAATATCTTTGGAGGAGGAGCATCATCAGTATTATTCCAAAAGGTTCGTGAAGAGCTTGGATACTGTTATACTATTTATAGCTATCCTCAGACTTATCAAGGTTCTGGAATGATTAATATTTATACTGGTCTTGGAAAAAACTATAGCGAAAAGGCTTTAGAGGTTATATTAAAGGAAATTGATAAATTCTCAAGAACTAATATAAGTCAAGAAGTCTTAGATATAAATAAAGAGAAGATTAAGGCAAATTATATTTTAGGACTTGAAAGTACAAGTTCAAGAATGTTTGGAAATGCAAAAAGTGTATTATTTAAAAATAAAATAAGTACTCAAGAAGAAGTTATTAAGAAGGTTGATAGAATTAGCCTAGATGATACAGAATATGTATTAAATGAATGCTTCAAAAATGGAGTCGTTAATGCTTCCTATGTAGGAAATAATGTAGACTATAATGCCTTAGATAATATATTGAAATCATCAAGTGAAGCTTATAAAGCATTAAATAAAAATATAGTGGTATAATTTAGGAATATTTCTTTTATTTAAATCATATATATATTCAGGAGTAAATGGAGGGGATTTAAGTGAAAGAAAATTTAGAAGGTAAGCTGTTAAGTGAAATAGGAAGATATGAATTAATTAACATCAATGATGGAGAAAAATATGATTGCCTTCAAAATAACGACTTAATTGTTGATGATGAAGGCAATATTAAATATTTAGTTGTGAATATTAGTTCATCAAAACTGGGATTGTTTTCTAATAGCAAAGAATTTTTAGAAATACCATGGAATTGCGTGAAAAAAATTGGAGCACGTACTATAATATTAGATGCAGAAGAAAATGAAATAAAAAAGACATCACTTTGAAATTTCAAGGGGGAAAAAAATGAAAATAATTGTACAAAAATTTGGTGGTACATCAGTATCTACAGAGGATAGAAGACAAAATGTAATTAAAAAAGTTAAAAATGCTATTGATAATGGAATGAATCCTATAGTAGTCGTTTCTGCCATGGGAAGAAAAGGTGAACCTTATGCAACTGATACTCTATTATCTTTAGTAAGTGATAATTTTAAAAAAGAAAATAAACTTGCGTTAGACCTTTTAATGTGCTGTGGAGAACTTATAAGCTCAGTGGTAATGGCAGATGAACTTAGTAAAAATGGAATTGATGCAGTGCCTTTGTCAGGAGGACAGGCAGGAATAATAACTGATAATAATTTTAACTCAGCATCCCTAAAGGATTTTGATGATACAAGAATTATGGAAGTTTTAGAGGAAGGCAAAGTTCCTGTGGTAACAGGATTCCAAGGTGTTACTGAAGAAGGCTTCTTCACCACTTTAGGAAGAGGTGGAAGCGATACTTCGGCTGCTATTTTAGGAGCAGCTTTAGAAGCTGAAATGATTGAAATATATACTGATGTTGATGGGATTATGACTGCAGACCCAAGAATAGTAGAAGAAGCATCATTAATTGATGTATTAAGCTATGATGAAGTATTTCAGCTTGCAGACCAAGGAGCGAAAGTAATTCATCCAAATGCAGTTGAAATAGCTAAAGCAGGCAATATACCATTAGTAATTAAAAATACAATGAGTGACTGCAATGGTACTATAATAAATAGTATAGGTGATAAAACTAATAAGAGACTTGTTACAAGTATTACAAGTCATAACGAAAGAATTCAGGTATGTGTAAAACGTGAAGATAATAAGGGAAATGAAAATTACGATAATGTACTTGGAATAATAGCAGAAAATAAGATATCATTAGATTTAATAAATATATTCCCAGATAGACATATATTTACCATATCTTCTTCTTTAAAAGATAAAATGATAGATATATTAGAAAAGCTTAAAATAAAAGCTGAAATTACAGAGAACTTAAGTACTATAGCTTTAGTTGGAGCAGGAATGAAAGGTATTCCAGGTGTAATGGCAAGTATTTATAAGGCATTAAATGAAAGCGGAGTTGAGGTGCTTCAAACAGCAGATTCTCACATGACAATATGGTGTCTTATACATAAAAATAATTTATCAAAGGCTATTAATGCCCTTCATAAAGCATTCAAATTATATTATTAATAATATAGTATAAATTTAATTCTCCTGAACAAAATAATAAAGTATAGGAGGATTATTTTTATGGAAAAAAATGCAGATGAAGAAAAGAAAGAAGAATTAAAGTACAATGATAAAATGAATGATGTAAAAGAATTCGGAAATACAGGTATAGTTCAGCCCAATGATAAAATACAAGTTTTATCAATTATAGGTCAGATAGAGGGACATAATGTATCCCCTCCACAAACTAAAACAACAAAATATGAACATATAATTCCACAGCTTATAGCTATAGAGCAAAATGATAAGGTAGAAGGTGTTCTTATTGTTTTAAATACAGTTGGAGGAGATGTTGAAGCAGGGCTTGCTATTGCAGAAATGATAAATTCAATTTCTAAACCTACAGTTTCCATAGTAATAGGTGGAGGACATTCTATAGGAGTTCCTCTTGCCACATCAGCTGATTATTCATTTATTACACCTTCAGCAACTATGATAGTTCACCCTGTAAGAATGAATGGATTTGTAATTGGAGTAGCTCAAACTTTTGATTACTTTAAGAAAATACAGGAAAGAATTGATGACTTCATAGTTAGAACTTCAAATATTGATCATAATACGCTACATAATATAATGACTCAAAATGGTGAGCTTTTAAATGATGTAGGTACAATGCTTATAGGAAAGCAAGCTGTAGACTATGGTTTAATTAATGAAGTTGGAGGGATAAGTGCGGCTTTAAATAAACTAAATGAACTAATTAATGAAAATAAAAAGTAATAGTATATAGTATAGGGTGAGATGCTTCTTAGTTTATAAATCTCACTTTATGCTTTTTTAGAGGAATTAGACAAGCTTTGTAGAAGATAAATAAGTGAGGTGGTTTAATTTGAGTAGACAGAAAAAGAAAAGCAGTAGTAAGAAGAATAATAAGTCTCAAAATGATACGAGTAGAGTTGAAGTTAATGGAGTAATGTTTATTTCTGCAGGAATTTTATCGTCTATAGCTATATATACTAATTTAGCAGGCTTTTTATCTAGCTTTTTTCAAAAACTTGGACATCTGCTTATTGGAACAGGAATAAGTCTACTGCCGTTGTTTCTTTTATATTTAGGATACAGTTACTTAAAAGGCAGAGGAAAATTTGACTTAGGAAAAGGCTTTTTTGGTGTGGCTTTATTATGCTCCATGCTAGTTTTGATATTCGGAACAATTTATATTCAATCATGTGAGTATCCTGATTCTTTTTCAGGTAATTTTTTTGCCATAGTAAATGATGCTGCAGATGAAGCAAATACCTTAAATGGAGGTATTATAGGTTATATGATTTCTTATCCTTTATATAAGTTAGTTGGTTTTATTGGTTCTTATATTATCTATGTAGCAGCTTTAATAATATCAGCAATATTAAGCTTTAATTTTTCAGTATTTAGATTAAGTGAAATTGCTAAAATTAAAGGTATGGAATATAGAGAAAAGGGTAGAAGATTAAAAGACCAAAGGTTTTCAGCAGATTCTGATGAAGATTTTATAAAAATAAAAAGTAAAAATAAAGGTAAGAATACTTCAGATAATCGTCTGCAGTCAAAAAGCGAATTTTTAAAAGGTGTTGATAATAAAATAAAAATACTAGATTTTATGAAGAATTCAGCAATAGATGATTATGAAGATGAAATGGAGGAGTCTTCTTTAGATAACGATGATTTTATTAAGGAAAATAAAAAGAGAAAGTTATTTGAAGAAGCTAAAGAAGCTAAGAAGAGATATGAAGCAAAAGTAGCAGAAGAAAAACAAGAATCTGAAGTAGAAAATAGAAAGCTTAAAGTGTTTAATAAAAGCAAGGGTGAAGTAATTGAAGTTGAACCAGAAGTGGTTAAAAGTGAGCCTGAAATAGTTCAAAGTAAACATGAAGGGGAAGTAAGAAGAGGAAAAAAAGATTCTTTAGATAATATGACTAAGGATGTTATGAGTAAAGAAATAGATAATAGCCTTATGGGTGAAGAAAATGCTAAAGAATATGTATTCCCAAGCACTGACTTATTAGAGGGAAAAGCACAGACAGAATTAAATTCTACAGATAAGAAAGAGCTTATTGCAAGTGCTAGCAAGCTTGAAGAAACTCTAGGAAGTTTTGGTGTGGAAGCAAAGGTTCTTCAAGTAAGTAAAGGACCTTCAGTAACACGTTTTGAATTACAACCAAGTCCTGGAGTTAAAGTAAGTAAAATCGTTAATTTGTCAGATGATATAGCCCTTGGCCTTGCTGCTTCAGGAGTAAGAATTGAGGCTCCAATACCAGGTAAATCAGCAGTAGGTATTGAAGTTCCTAATAAAAAGCAGACGGCAGTTCTTTTAAGAGAAGTTTTAGACTCAAATGAGTTTATTAATTCTAAAGCTAAGCTTGCCTTTGCTCTTGGTAAAGATATAGGGGGAGCCTGTGTTGTTGGGGATTTAAGTAAGATGCCTCACACATTAATTGCTGGTGCTACAGGTTCTGGTAAGAGTGTATGTATTAACTCTCTTATTATAAGTATATTATATAAGTATTCTCCAGATGATGTTAAACTTCTTATGGTAGACCCTAAAGTTGTTGAACTTAATGTTTATAATGGAATACCACATCTTTTAATACCAGTAGTTACTGATCCTAAAAAGGCAGCAGCAGCATTAAACTGGGCAGTTAATGAAATGACCAAGAGATATAATCTTTTTGCTGAAAAAGGTGTTAGAAATATAGATTCTTATAATGGGTTATATAAAAAGGGGCTTGTTGAAGAAAAGATGCCTTATATTGTTATTATTGTTGATGAGCTTGCAGACCTTATGATGGTATGCCCTCATGATGTTGAAGATTATATAGGAAGACTTGCACAGATGGCTAGAGCAGCAGGAATGCATCTTGTTATAGCCACTCAAAGACCTTCTGTAGATGTTATTACAGGAGTTATCAAGGCTAATATACCATCAAGAATATCCTTTGCTGTATCATCTCAGGTAGATTCAAGAACAATACTTGATTCATCAGGAGCAGAAAAGCTTCTTGGAAGAGGAGATATGTTATATGCTCCTGTAGGAGAAAATAAACCTTTAAGAGTTCAAGGATGCTTTATTTCAGAAGAGGAAGTAGAAAGAGTTGTTGAATTTATTAAAAATGGTCATGAAGAAGTTAAATATGAAGAGTCAATAATTGATGAAATTAATTCAGGGGCTCAAGGAAGCTCTGGCAGTGGAAATGACGATGATGCCGATGAACTTTTACCAGAGGCTATAAAGATGGTAGTTGAATATGAACAAGCCTCAACATCCTTTTTACAAAGAAGGCTTAGAATAGGCTTTAATAGAGCATCTAGAATAATGGATGAGTTAGAGGAAAGAGGAGTAATATCTCCAAAAGATGGCTCAAGACCAAGACAAGTGCTAATTGGAAAAGATGCACTTATTGATGATGCAAGTGAAAATAATGAAATTTAACTTGTAATGAAGGCTAAAGAGTTATAAAATTTAATTTATGAATATTTAAAAGAACATACTCAGGAGGAAGAGATTTTGAAAAAATATAAAGTTGGAATGGTAAGCTTAGGCTGCGATAAAAATAGAGTTGATTCAGAAATAATTTTAGGAACTATGAGCAAGGAATATGAAATAACTAATGATCCTAAAAAAGCTGATATAATAATTGTTAATACTTGTGGTTTTATAGAAACAGCAAAACAAGAATCTATTGACACAATATTAGAAATGGCAAAATATAAAGAAGATCATAATTGCAAACTTCTTATAGCAACAGGATGCCTTACACAAAGATATGGAAAAGAGCTTACAGAACTTATGCCTGAAATAGATATAATGCTAGGAGTTAATGATTACAAAAAGATAAATGAACTTATTCTTGATTATATAGGAGAAAGTAAAAAATCTTTAGAAGTTAACTATTCAGATGAAAATATTAATGAAGGTGAAAGAATATTAACTACTGAAGGTCATACTGCTTATATTAGAATTGCAGAAGGATGTAACAATTTCTGTACATACTGTATAATTCCTAAAATAAGAGGGAAATTTAGAAGTAGAAAGATGGAAAGTATAATTAAAGAAGCTGAAAGTCTTGCAAAACAAGGAGTTAAGGAAATAATATTAGTTGCTCAAGATACTACAATGTATGGAACTGATATTTATGGTAAGAAAAATCTTCATGAGCTTTTAAGAGAGCTATCAAAAATTGTAGGTATTGAATGGATAAGAGTATTATATTGCTATCCAGAAGAAATATATGATGAATTAATTGAAGAAATTGCTTCAAATGATAAGGTATTAAAATATCTTGATTTACCAATTCAACATATAAGCAGCGATATATTAAAGTTAATGGGAAGAAAGACTAATAAGGAATATATCTTAAATATGATTGATAGACTAAGAAAAGAAATTCATGGTGTAACACTTAGAACATCATTAATAGTTGGGTTCCCAGGAGAAACTGAAGAAAACTTTAATGAACTTTTAGATTTCTTAAAAGAGTATAAGCTTGATAGAGTAGGTGTATTTAGATATTCACAAGAAGAAGGAACAGCAGCAGCTAAGATGAATAATCAAATTTCAGAAGAGGTTAAAGTTGAAAGAGAAAAAGAAGCTATGCTTGTTCAAAAAGAAGTTTCAGAAAAAATAAATGAATTGAAAGTTAATAATATTTATGATATTCTTGTTGAAGGGAATAATGGAGAGTATTATTATGGAAGAAACTACGAAATGATTCCAGAAGTTGATGGAAATGTATTTTTTAAAAGTACTGAAGATATAGAAAAGGGTACAATATGTCCAGTTAGAATAACTGATTGTACAGAATATGATTTATTAGGAGTTGTAAATTATGAACCTTGCGAATAAATTGACATTGGGAAGAATATTTTTAGTTCCTATATTTTTAATATTTATAGCAACTAAAAACATTCCTTATGGAACATTTATAGCTACCTTTGTATTTATATTAGCATCAATAACAGATAAACTTGATGGATATATTGCAAGAAGTAGAAACCAAATCACAAACTTTGGAAAATTTATGGATCCTCTTGCTGATAAATTACTTGTATCAACAGCTCTTATTTCGCTTGTTGAATTACATGTTGTTCCAGGATGGGCTGCAATAATTATAATTGCAAGAGAATTTGCAGTATCAGGATTAAGAACAATAGCAGCAGGAGAAGGAAAGGTTATAGCTGCAAGCTGGTGGGGAAAGATAAAAACAGTTATACAAATAATAGCTATTATAGTGCTTCTTCTTAAAGTTAATATTGGAAGCTTAGCTTCTCTTCAAGAAGCTGTAGATAATAGTAGCTTTTTAACAGGTTTCTTTACATATATGCCAGGAGTGCTTATAATTTTAGCTGTTTTAATTACAATAGTATCAGGTGTAGATTATTTTGTAATTAATAAAGGTGTTATTACTACAAATAAATAATTTTTTAGCTGCCTTAAGTTAAGCTGTTAAGGCAGCTATTTTTTCTTTAAAAAGTATAAAATAGAGATAATAAGGAAATAATAAATTGAATTTTTAACCTTAATGTGCGAAATTCTCCCATTTTCTAAAGTGGGAGATGGATAGCACTTAACGATAGTCAACAAGAACAGTACAAATAAGTAATAAATGATAGAGATGAGGAGCAGCAATGGATTTAGATGCTAATAACTATTCAGTATTCAAGTTGTCGTATCACTTAGGATTGGTTATAAAATATCGAAGAAAAGTGATTACAGAAATATCTAAATTCATAAATTCTTATAAGTCAGCAAGCAGTAGACTTATAAAAAAGAATATCCAGTTATAAGAAAAAACAACTTTGGAAAGAATATTTTTGGAGTAGAAGCTATTGCTCATTAACTACTGGTGGAGCACCTATTGAAATAGTGAGAAA
Organism: Clostridium sp. DSM 8431; assembly: GCF_900116755.1. Taxonomy (GTDB): domain Bacteria; phylum Bacillota; class Clostridia; order Clostridiales; family Clostridiaceae; genus Clostridium. The sequence goes on along the minus strand of NZ_FPBY01000028.1, from coordinate 2,823 downwards.
ATATATTGAGAATCAGGGAGTGAAATAATGCTTAAAGCCTATAAGTATAGGATATATCCAACAAGTGAACAAAGATTATATCTTGCTAAAACTTTTGGTTGTAGTAGATTTATATATAATAAAATGTTAGCTGATAAAATTGAGTATTATAAAGAAACTGGTGAAATGCTAAAGAATACACCTGCTCAATATAAAAAAGGAATTTGAATGGCTAAAAGAAGTTGATTCGTTAGCGTTAGCAAATGCAGGGCAGAACTTAGAAAAAGCTTATAAAAACTTTTTTAGAGATAAGTCTGTAGGTTTTCCTAGGTTCAAATCTAAGAAAACTAATTACTATAGTTATACTACTAATAACCAAAAAGGAACTATATATATCGAAAATAATCATATTAAAATACCTAAATTAAAAACTATGATAAAGATTAAATATCATAGAGAATTTACTGGAACTATAAAAAGTTGTACTATTTCTAAAACTCCAAGCAATAAATATTTTATATCAGTATTAGTTGATACTGAAAATACGATATTGCCTAAAGTTCATAAGAAAATAGGTATAGATGTTGGGCTTAAAGAATTTGCAATATGTAGCGATGGGTACAGAGTGGCAAATCCAAAATACTTGAGAAAAGCTGAAAAAGGTTAGCTAAGTTACAAAAAGATTTATCAAGAAAACAAAAAGGTAGTAATAATAGAAATAAGGCCAGATTAAAAGTAGCTAAATTACACGAAAAAATAACAAATCAACGTAAAGACTTTTTGCACAAATTATCTACTAAGCTAATAAGAGAAAACCAATCAATAGCTATAGAAGATTTGAGAGTAAAAAATATGCTTAAAAATGATAAATTATCAAAAGCAATTAGTGAAGTTAGTTGGTATGAATTTAGAACAATGTTAGAATATAAAGCTGACTGGTATGGAAGAACTATTGTAGTTGCCCCATCTAATTATGCTAGTAGGGAGCTATGTTCTGTGTGTGGTTACAAAAATATGGATGTAAAAAACTTAACACTTAGAAACTGGACTTGTCCGAACTGTGGTACAAACCACGATAGAGATATAAATACAAGTAAGAACTTAGAAAAATTGATAGCATAGACTATTGATAATAATGAGGTCGGAACGACCTTGTAAGCTTGGGTAAACTTGTTCCGTTAGGAATATTGACCAAGAAGCTCCCACTTCTATAAGTGGAGAGTAGTTCACGCTTTATAAAAGATTTGTTTTGTTAGAAATTGGTATTATGATAGTAAAGAAAAAAATATTAAATCTATGTTTAATAATATAAAAAAGTGTTAAAAATAATAATGGATGCGATTATTATAAACTTAAATTGATATTGACTATATTTAATTTATATCCTATAATAATAAAAGAAGAACATAAGTTCGTAGAGAGAGGTGTAATAATTTGAGTAGTATTAATGCAGATAAATTAAAAGCCATAGAAAGTGCTATGGGGCAAATTGAAAAGCAATTTGGTAAAGGGTCAGTAATGAAATTAGGAGAAGACAGCCATTTAGTGGTAGATGCAATTCCTACAGGATGTCTTGATTTAGATATAGCTCTTGGAATCGGTGGAGTACCAAGAGGAAGAATAATTGAAATATATGGACCAGAAAGTTCAGGTAAAACAACAGTTGCGTTACATATAGCAGCTGAAGCTCAAAAAACAGGAGGAGCTGTAGCTTTTATAGATGCAGAACACGCTTTAGATCCATCATATGCTAGAAAAATTGGAGTAGATACTGAAAATCTTATAGTATCACAACCAGACACAGGAGAACAAGCTTTAGAAATAGCAGAAGCTTTAGTTCGTTCAGGAGCAATAGATGTTCTTATAGTAGACTCAGTTGCAGCTTTAGTTCCAAGAGCAGAAATTGAAGGCGAAATGGGAGATTCTCATGTTGGGCTTCAAGCAAGATTAATGTCTCAAGCTTTAAGAAAGTTAACTGGTACAATTAAAAAGACTAATTGTGTAGCTATTTTTATTAATCAATTAAGAGAAAAGGTTGGAGTAATGTTCGGAAACCCTGAAACAACAACAGGTGGTAGAGCATTAAAATTCTATGCATCAGTTAGACTTGATGTAAGAAGAATAGATTCTATTAAATCATCAGATGCTATAATTGGTAATAGAACAAGAGTTAAGGTTATGAAAAATAAAGTAGCTCCACCATTTAAACAAGCAGAATTTGATATTATGTACAATGAAGGTATTTCAAGAACAGGAAATATAGTTGACGTTGGAGTTAAAGAAGGAATTGTTCAAAAGAGTGGTGCATGGTTCTCTTATGGAGATATAAGACTTGGCCAAGGTAGAGAAAATGCTAAGATTTATTTAAAGGAAAATCCTGAAGTAGCATTAGATATAGAAAATCAAATAAGAGAAAAACACGATCTTCCATTAATAGATAATTTAGAACAAATATCTGGAAGCGATTCTGATAAGGTTGAAAATAAAGAAGATAAATAAAAAATTTTTATAAAGAGTACTGTAACTTGTAATATTACTTGTTGCAGGCTCTTTTTTTTAATGCATAGACCAGTTATACAAAAAAATAAAAAAGGGTACACTTAATAAACCATTATTATTTTACGAATAATGGACAAGAGTGTGTTTTAAATTATATGTTATATTACTTCGTGTAAATTATTATTTAAATATAATTTTTATGTACTTCAGGTAATCGTAATTCAAAGGGCTTTTTATCTCTAAGTATTGCAAAAAAGTGGTTAATTAATTTGTGCATTACAGCTCCAATAGCTACTTTTTTAGGTTTAGATTCACTTAGCTTTTTATAATATTCAAGTAAAACAG
>NZ_FPBY01000089.1 GCF_900116755.1 Clostridium sp. DSM 8431 | reverse complement strand
ATAATATAAGGCTTCCCCAGTTAAGCTTGCCTGCCCCATATGAACACATCCATAAAAACTTATAAAGTAACTACCGAACTTTGGACTTTCCTACTTTTTGCAAGGTTATCCACTTTATAAGCCAATACTTGGTTTACTTGCGTTATGTTCCATATGTCCTCTAGCGCTTCCTTCATACCTTATCGTTGCCAATAACGCACTTGCATTCGAGTTGTCTTCCTATCGGGACGGCGACGCAGGCTTCTTTCAGCCTGCTGGCTCAGCAAACATGCTGGGCGAACAAAAAAGAAGCAGATTATACAATCTGCTTCTTCAATATATTAAGTTATTAGCTGTTATTATTCAGCAGCTGCTAACTTCTTGTATCCAGCTAATCTTTCCATAGCATCATTGTAAGTCTTTTCAAATAATGCTTCTGCTGCTTCTGGGAATGCTTTAGCAAGTGATGCATATCTTACTTCACCCATTAAGAATTCCTTAAAGTCTGCAGTTGGTTCTTTAGAATCTAAGCTGAATGGGTTCTTAGTCCCCTTTAATTGTGGATTGTATCTGTATAATTGCCAGTATCCACATTCAACAGCTCTCTTACCTTCTAATTGGCTGTTACCCATACCAAGCTTAATTCCATGGTTAATACATGGAGCATAACCAATGATTAATGATGGTCCTTGATATGCTTCTGCTTCTGCAATAGCCTTAAGTGCTTGATTTCTATCTGCACCCATATCTATTTGAGCAACATATACATAACCATAAGTCATTGCCATCATACCAAGGTCTTTCTTCTTAGTCTTCTTACCACTTGCAGCAAACTTAGCAACAGCAGCTGTTGGTGTAGCCTTAGAAGATTGTCCACCTGTATTTGAGTAAACTTCTGTATCGAATACCATAATATTTACATCTTCACCTGATGCTAATACGTGGTCAACTCCGCCGTATCCGATATCGTAAGCCCATCCGTCTCCTCCGAAGATCCATTGAGATCTCTTAACGAAGTAGTCTTTTTCAGCTAATATAGCCTTAGCTTCTGGAGTATCAACAGTCTTTAATGCTGCTTCTAATCTTTCAGCTCTAGCTCTAGTTCCTTCACCATTATTAACATTTTCTACCCAGTCTTCTATGGCAGCTTTAGCTTCTCCATCTATACCAGCTTCTAATGCTTTCTTACAGTTTTCAACTATTCTTTCTCTTATAGTCTTAACTCCCATGAACATACCTAAACCATATTCAGCGTTATCTTCAAATAATGAGTTAGCCCAAGCTGGACCATGTCCATTATGATTAGTTGTATATGGTGATGATGGTGCAGAACCACCCCAAATTGATGAACATCCTGTAGCGTTAGCTATCATCATTCTGTCACCAAATAATTGAGTTATAAGTTTTGCATATGGAGTTTCTCCACAACCTGCACAAGCTCCTGAGAACTCAAGTAATGGTTGTTCGAATTGGCTACCCTTAACTGTAGTCTTCTTCATTGGATTTTCCTTTGGTGAAACTTCATCCATACAGTAATTCCAAGCTTCCATTTGGTTAGCTAGAGTTTCTTGTGGTTGCATTACTAAAGCTTTTCCTGGTGCAGGACAAACTTGAGCACAATTTCCACATCCAGTACAATCTAATGGTGTTACAGCCATGAAGTATTGTAATGGTTCTTCAGTCTTAATTGCCTTAGCTGGTACAGCAGTTAATGATGCTGGTGCATTTTCAACTTCTGCATCAGTTAATAATACTGGTCTTATTGCAGCATGTGGACATACAAATGAACATTGGTTACATTGTATACATTTAGTTGAATCCCATGCTGGTACGTTAACAGCAATTCCTCTCTTTTCGAATGCTGCAGTACCTGCTTCCCAAGTACCATCTTCCATTCCTACGAATGTAGATACTGGTAAGCTATCTCCTTCTTGTCTGTTCATTGGTTCAACGATATTCTTAACGAAGTCAGATTTCTTTTTTGTTTCCTTAACTTCTTCATCAACAGCGTCTTTCCATGCAGCAGGAATTTCTATCTTAACTATAGAATCAATTCCCTTATCTATAGCAGCGTTGTTCATATCAACAACTTTTTGTCCTTTTTTACCATATGAAGTAACAACTGCATCTTTTAAGTATTTGATTGCATCTTCAACTGGTATTATCTTAGCTAATTTGAAGAATGCTGATTGCATAATCATGTTAATTCTTCCGCCAAGTCCGATTTCTTGAGCTATCTTAACAGCATTTACTGTATAGAAGTTAATGTTATTTTCAGCCATGAATCTCTTATATGAAGCTGGTAATTTTTCTTCTAAATCTTCTGGACTCCAGATAGTATTTAATAAGAATGTAGCTCCTGGTTTTAATCCATCAAGTACATTGTACTTATGAACATAAGATTGGTTAGAGCATGATACGAAATCTGCTTTATTTATTAAGTATGGTGACTTAATTGCTTTTTTACCAAATCTTAAGTGAGATACTGTTATACCACCTGATTTTTTAGAATCATAGAAGAAGTATCCTTGAGCATACATGTCTGTATGGTCACCAATAATCTTAATAGCACTCTTGTTAGCACCAACAGTACCATCTGATCCTAATCCCCAGAACTTACATGCTGTAGTTCCTTCTGGTGTAGCATCTATATCTTCAGTTACTTCAAGAGAAGTATTAGTTACATCATCTACTATTCCTATAGTGAATCCGTTCTTTGGTTCGTCTTTAGCTAAGTTTGCATAAACTGCAGCTATATGTCCTGGATTTGGATCCTTTGAACCAAGACCAAATCTACCACCAACGATAACTGGAGCATTTTCTCTCCCATAGAATGCATCCTTAACGTCTAAGTATAATGGTTCACCTGAAGCACCGATTTCTTTAGTCTTATCAAGTACAGCAATCTTCTTAACTGTGCTTGGAATTGCTTTTATTAATTTTTCAACTGAGAATGGTCTGTAAAGTCTTACTTTAACAACACCAACTTTTTCTCCGTTTGCATTTAAGTAATCTATAGTTTCTTCACATACATCTGTTACAGATCCCATTGCTACGATAACTCTATCAGCATCTGGAGCTCCATAATAATCGAAGCAGTGATATTCTCTTCCTGTAAGTTTTGTTATTTCAGCCATGTAGCTTTCTACTGTATCTGGTAAAGCTGCATAGAACTTATTAACAGATTCTCTTTCTTGGAAATAGATATCAGCATTTTGAGCTGTACCTCTTGTAACTGGATGATTTGGATTTAATGCTCTATTTCTGAAAGCATTTAATGCATCATAATCTATTAACTTAGCTAATTCATCATATTCAAGAACTTCGATTTTTTGTATTTCATGAGAAGTTCTAAATCCATCAAAGAAGTTTAAGAATGGAATTCTTGACTTAATTGCAGATAAATGTGCAACTGCTGCTAAATCCATAACTTCTTGAACTGAACCTTCAGCTAACATTGCAAAACCAGTTTGTCTTGCAGCCATAACATCTTGATGATCACCAAATATGTTAAGTGAAGATGTAGCAAGTGCTCTTGCTGATACGTGGAATACTGCTGGTAATAATTCTCCAGCAATCTTGTACATGTTTGGAATCATTAATAATAAACCTTGTGAAGCAGTAAATGTAGTTGTTAATGCTCCTGCTTGTAATGATCCGTGAACTGCACCAGCTGCTCCTGCTTCTGATTGCATTTCTACAACTTTTACTGGTTGTCCAAAAATATTCTTTCTTCCTTGCGCTACCCATTCATCAACATGTTCTGCCATAGGTGATGATGGTGTTATTGGATAGATTGCAGTAGCTTCTGTGAACGCATAAGCAATATGAGCTGCTGCCGTATTACCATCCATAGTTTTCATTTTTCTCATCGCGTAGACCCCTCTTTCAAAATTAAAATAAGTTTCATGTTCTAATGCCTAAATATAACTCTTTAAACACCGACTCTCTCATTTTAGATAAATAAACCTACCTATTTCATTATATAACACCAAAATAAATTTGCAAGGTAATTTATTTAACTCAATTAAATTAGGAATAATACAAATTTTCTGTCATTTCAAACTTTTCACTTTTATTTTTTCAAAGACTGCATAATTACTTTAATTACAGCATCATTTCCAACCTGTTTATTACCTTTTTTAATGTTATTTACTATATTTTGCTTTTGCTTTTGCATTTCTCTTACTTTTTTCATGAAAGATTCTTTGGTAATCTCTTCTTCTTCTAATACAAGAGAAAAACCTTCCTTTTCAAAAGACTTAGCATTTAATATCTGATCTCCTCTGCTGGCTTTTCTTGATAAAGGAATTAATAATGTAGGTTTTTTTAGAGCTAAAAATTCAAAAATAGAATTTGCTCCTGCTCTTGAAACTATATAATCTGCCATTGTCATTAAATCTGGTAATTCTTCATTTACATATTCATATTGAATATATCCTTTTTTATTTTTTAGAGATTCATCTATATTTCCTTTTCCACAAATATGAATAATGTCAAATTCTTTTAATAGTTCATCTAAGTTATCTCTTATAACGTCATTTAAAACCTTAGACCCTAAGCTTCCACCCATAATAAATAAAATTTCTTTTTCTCCAGTAAATCCAGTTTTCTTTAATCCTCTAAGCTTAGAACCTTCTAAAATTTCTTTTCTTATTGGGCTTCCTGTTAATATTCCCTTATCACCTTTTACATACTTTAAACTTTCTCTAAAGGTTACGCATAATTTATCACAAAATGGTGATGCTAGTTTATTTGCAAGACCAGGTGTAATATCTGATTCATGAGCTACAACAGGAATCTTTTTTATAGAAGCTGCAATAACTACTGGCACTGAAACAAAGCCTCCTTTTGAGAATATAACATCTGGTTTTTCCTTTGATATTATTCTTCCAGCTTCAAATACTCCCTTTAAAACCTTGAATGGATCTGAAAAGTTCTTAATATCAAAATATCTTCTTAATTTTCCTGATGATATAGAATAATAAGGTATTTTATTCTTTTCTATTATTTCCTTTTCAATACCATTTTTACTACCTATATATTTAACCTCAAACCCCTTTTCTTCAAGTGCTGGTATTAGCGCTACATTAGGTGTAACATGCCCTGCTGTTCCTCCACCTGTCATAATAATCTTATACTTACTCACAAGTAATCACTCCTCATTATTTTATGTATAATACTAAATTAATTTGATATTCTCATATTCTTTATATTAAGCTGTAAGCTTCTTCTACCCATATATTCATTTATACCTGGATAATATATTATATCCATTCTAAAATCAGCATATCCATCATCTAGTAACTTTAAGAATTTTTCTTTCCCAAAAGAATCTATATATGCTTCTTTAAATTCTTCATATTTATCAAAATTAACACCTTCAATAATAGCATTTCTATCATTCATTAAAAACCTAAATTTCATGAAGTTTTTTTCTTTTCCCATAAAGAATACTCTTGTAACATGAAGATTTTTCACTGCGAATAAAGGACTATTATTCCCTTTACCAAAAGGTCTTAAAGATTCTATATTCTCTATAAGCTCTTCATTTATATGTTCTAAAGGAAGTGGAGAATCTATTCTTATAACTGGCAACACATCTTCATCTCTTAAGCTACATTTTTCATTAAGTTCCTTTTTTAATAAAGGTAAATTTTCTTCCTTTACTGAAAGCCCTGCTGCCATTGGATGTCCTCCAAACTTTTCAATTAAGTTCTTACATTTATTAAGTTCTTCAAACATATTGTACCCTTCTATACTTCTTCCAGAACCCTTTGGCATATCTTTTCCTTTTGTCATTATAATTGTTGGAAGATTAAATCTTTCCCTCACTCTTCCTGCCACAATACCTGCAATACTTTCATGAATTTCTTCATCATAAACTACTATAACTTTATCATTTTCATAGTGCTCTTTATCTATTTTTTCTATGACTCTCTCAACACTTTCAGATGTTAAATCTTGTCTAACCTTATTTAAATCAACTAGTGTTTTAGCTAATTTTTCAGCTTCTTCATCATTTTCTATAAGTAAAAGTTCTACAGATAAATCTGCCGTTTCAAGTCTTCCTGTAGCATTTATTGTTGGACCCAAAACAAATCCAAAGTGATATTCTCCTATTTCTTTCCCTTCAAGACCTGTTTCTTTTATCAAGGCTTTAAGTCCCTTATTTTCAGTCTTATTAATAATTTCTAAGCCTTTTTTAAGTATTATTCTATTTTCACCTTTAAGCTCTACTACATCACATACAGTAGCCATAGCTGCATATTGAAATAATTCCATATAATCATTAATATCTTTTCCCATACTCTCTAAAAGACATAAAGAAAACTTTAATGCTATTCCTGCCCCACATAAATCTTTAAAGCCATAATCGCAATCCTTTTGTTTTGGATTTATAACTGCATCTGCCTTAGGCACATGAAATGTTCTTTTTCCCTCTTCCTCTACATAAGGTATATCATGGTGATCTGTAACAACTACAGTAAGGCCTAATTCTTTAGCTAAGTTTATTTGATCAAAAGCAGCAATTCCATTATCACATGTAAGAATAACTTCAGCTCCCTCTTCTTTAAGCTTTCTTATCCTATTACTATTAATACCATAGCCTTCTTCTTCTCTATTTGGTATATAGTAATTGCAGTTAGCATCTAGATTTTTTAAAGTCTTATAAAGAATAGCTGTACTACACACACCATCACAGTCATAATCTCCATATATAATTATCTTCTTTTTATTAATTATAGCTTCTTTTATGAAGGATATTCCCTCTTTCATATCCTTCATAATATATGGATCTAATAAATCATTAATGCTTCCATAAAGGAAATTTTCTGCTTCTTTTCTTGTACTTATATCTCTATTAGAAAGCAGTCTTGCTATTAATGGATGAAGTTTTATTTCTTGATTTAAGTTTTCATATTCAGTTTTTCTGTTAATAACCATCCACTTTTCTTTCAAAATAAACTCTCCTCTTCTCTTTAACATGGAAATTCCTGCGAAATTTTTTTCCGCAGGAACTCTAATCATAGATTCACTATTACTTATTATATAACATACCTTTTTTTAAGTCATTATAAGTTTCATTTCCTAAAACCTTTAATAACTCATAACCAAATTCCATTGCTGTGGCAGGTCCTCTACTTGTAATTATGTTTCCATCAATAACTACATTTTCTTCTTTATAATTACATCCTTTAAGTTCTTCTTCAAAACCTGGATAAGAAGTTATATTTTTATTTTCTACAATACCTGCTGCAGCAAGTACTATAGGAGCTGCACATATTGCTGCTATAAGTTTACCTTCTTTATTAAACTTCTTTACAGTTTCAAGGACCTTTTTATCCTCTTTAAGATTTGTTGCACCTGGCATTCCACCTGGAAACACTATTAAATCATATTCATTTATATCTTCTGATAAAACTTTATCAGCTATAACTTTAATGCCATGTGCTCCTATTACTTCTAAATCTTTTATTGAAACCATATGGCATTCAACATTTCCTCTTCTTATTATGTCAACTACTGTTAAAGCTTCAATTTCTTCAAAACCTTCTGCTAATAAAACTGCTGTTTTTTTCATAATTAAATTCCTCCTTAAATATACCTTACATAAGATTTATAGTTTTTAATTCATCATCAATCTGTATCATTATAACAGAACTTCCTCTTCCTGCTCTATTTTGAAGTTTAATTGTATTTACATATATCTTACTTATTTCTTTATTTTTTGTTTGTACTTCTAATATATACTTATCTAAAGAGGTTACCGCTATCTCTCCACTTTCATTTTGTTCTATGTTAACAAATACTTTTGCAAAGAAGACTTCATCATCTTCTTTTATGCTAATACCAGTTACACCCGATGCAATTTTACCCATCGGATTAACATTATTAACTGGGAATCTTATTACCATTCCTTTCTTTGTTATCATAACCATAAATCCTATACTCAAACTAGATATATCTACTGATATTACTTCATCTTCTGTAGATTTAAATTTATAAGCTTGTTGCATTAAGAACTCGCCTTCAAATTCACTTAAAATAGTCTTCTTAACAAGACCTTTCTTAGTTACAGTATACACTGCCAAATCATCTTTGTAATCTTTAATAGAATAAATAGCAAGTATTTTTTCATCCTTTTCTAATCCATCTACTAAATCATCAATTTTTATTTCTTCCTTTTCTATTTTCTCTGCAATAAGGAATGCCTTTAACTTAATTGCTTTTCCCTTGTTAGTAAACATTATTAAATCACTTAATGAATCTGTACTTGTTTTAAGCGCATCACTCTTTTTAGCCTTTGCAAAAGCTTTTAAAGTTCTTTTTGCTGTTACTCCAACTGTATATTCTACATAATTCATAGATTCAACATACTCAGCTGATATAACATAATCCTTATCTGCTATATTAAATAATTGCTTTCCTAAAACGTTTCTTGGCATATTTTCAAGGCTTGGAATCTCAATCGTAAATTCTAATCCTGATTTAGTAACAAACTTAAAGAAGTTCATTTCTTCATTTTTAAACTGAGCTTTTATAACTTTTTCATTATCTCTAAGTTTAGTAGCTTGAATCTTGCTGTAATTTGTTGCAAAGTTATCAAGAGAAGTTTCTTTTATACTTCCTCTATTAGTTATAATAGTAACAAATTTATCACTTCTAAAGTTATCTACAGACTCTACAGCAATAATATTTTCTTCATTAAGATCTAAAGCTTTAATTAAAGAATCAATCTTCTCACCTTTTTCTTTCCACTTTCCTTCTGGAATATTGATTCCTTTAATCTGATACATGTTACCCTTATCTGTAAACATTACTAGGGTATCCTTAGTATTAGATTTTACAAGATACTTAAGTTCATCTCCATCCCTATACTCAATATCTTCAGGGTTAGAATTTGATCTTATATAATTCTTGTATGGAATTCTCTTAATGTATCCATCCTTAGAAAGAGTAACCATAACCTCTTCTACTACCACAAGTTCTTCTAAATTAATTTTAGCTTCACTTTCATCTTCAATGATTTTAGTTCTTCTTTCATCTGAATACTTATTACTTATTTCTTTAAGCTCTTTTTTCACTACCTTAAATAGTTCTTTTTCATTTGATAGTATCTTTTTAAGTCTATTTATAGTCTTTTCTAATTCCTTATATTCTTTTTCAAATATTGTTATTTCAAGACCTGTCAATCTATAAAGCATAAGTTCAAGTATTGCTAATGCCTGTGCTTCTGTAAAACCAAAGTTATTAACTAAGTTTTCTCCTGCATCTTTTTTAGATTTAGATTCTCTTATTGTTTTAATAACTTCATCTAGTATATTTATAGCTTTTATAAATCCTTCAACTATATGGAATCTCTTTTCAGCTATTTCTAGTTCCTTCTTACTTCTTCTTGTAATTATATCTTTTTGATGTTCAACATAATATTTAATTATTGTCTTTAAGCCCATTGTTTGAGGCTTTCCATCAGCTAATGCAACCATATTAAAGCTCAAATTACATTGAAGGTCAGTCTTTTTATATAAATACTTTAATACTTTTTCTGCTCCAGCTTCATCAACTGATTTTTTAAATTCTATAACTGCTCTAATACCAGTTCTATCTGATTCATCTCTTATATCAGTTATACTTTCTAATGCTTTCGCATGTTTCTTATCCCCTGTCATTTCGGATATTGTCTGTAAAAGCTTAGCCTTATTTCTCTTGTATGGGAATTCAGTTATTACAATTCCCATTCTTCCATTTTCTAATTTTTCAATGGAAGTCTTTGCTCTATAACTAACCTTTCCTTCACCAGTTTCATAAGCTGCAAGAAGCGACTTCTTTCCTATTAATACTCCTCCAGTTGGAAGGTCTGGTCCTTTTATATAATTCATTAATTCTTCAGTTGTTATTTCATTATTATCTATGTAAGCTAAAACACCTTCAGTAACTTCACCTAAGTTATGTGGAGGTATATTAGTTGCTAAACCTACAGCTATACCAAAAGTTCCATTTACTAAAAGGTTAGGGTATCTACTTGGAAGAACCTTTGGTTCCATAAGACTATCTGAATAGTTTGGAACCATTTCAACAGTTTCCTTATCAATATCTCTAATCATCTCCATAGCAATATTAGACATTCTTGCTTCTGTATATCTCATTGCCGCTGCACTATCACCATCAATTGATCCCCAGTTTCCATGCCCTTCAATTAAAGGTGCTCTTGTGGAGAAATCTTGAGCTAATATAGCCATAGCATCATATACTGATGAATCTCCATGTGGATGGAACTTACCTAAAATATCTCCTACTATTCTTGCAGATTTATAATAAGGTCTATCTGGAAAAGCCTTTAATAAATATGCTCCGTATAATATTCTCCTGTGAACCGGTTTTAATCCATCTCTTACATCTGGAAGCGCTCTTTCTTTTGCAACTTCAATGGCATATGGTAAATAGTTATCCGGCATTGCTTCTTCTAAAGTAACTGTAATTATATTATGATCTTTAGGAAGCACATTAACTTTCTTTGCCATAATTTACTCCTTTCTTTCTAGAACTCACCATACTTATACATATAGTTCTTTCTAGGTTCAACAACATCACCCATAAGAAGTGATACCATTTTTTCTGCTTTTGATGCATCTTCTATTGTCACTTGAAGAAGAGTTCTGCTTTCAGGGTTTAAAGTTGTATCCCATAATTGATCAGGGTTCATTTCTCCAAGTCCCTTATATCTTTGTATTAATGCACCTTTTCCTATTTCTTTTTTAACTTTTTCTAATCCTTCATCACTATAAGCATATTTATGAACTTCACCATTTTTAGTATTTTTATAAACTTTATATAATGGTGGTTGTGCTAAATATAGATGTCCATTAGTAATTAAAGGTCTCATATATCTGTATATATAAGTCATCCATAATGTTCTAATATGATATCCATCAACATCGGCATCACTCATAATAATTATTTTGTTATATTTTAAATCATCTTCATTATAGTTATCTAATGTTCCTGTTCCTATTGCAGCATTAAATATTTTTAATTCTTCTGAAGCTAATACATTTTCTAACTTTTGCTTTTCAGTATTCATTATCTTACCTTTTGAAGGCATTATAGTTTGGAATCTTCTGTCTCTAGCCTGTTTTGCTGAACCACCGGCCGAGTCTCCTTCCACTACTATAAATTCATTAACTGAACTATCCTTTTGAGTACATACTGCCACCTTTCCTGCAAGTGGAGCTGTCCCTTTACCTATTTTTTTCTTTTCAGCATCATTTATCTTTTTAATTTTTTCTCTTCTTTGAGCTGCTTGAAGAGCATTATTTATTAAGCTTGTAGCGAGTTCCTTATTATCTTCAATCCACTCTGATAGTTTTGTATAAGCTAACTCATTCATCATAGTATAAGCTTCATTATTACCAAGTTTAGTTTTTGTCTGCCCTTCAAAAACTGGATTGGTGATTTTTATTCTGACTATGGCAGTCATACCTTCTCTTAAATCATCACCTTCAAATTCCTTATCCTTTTCTTTAATTAACCCAAGCTTTCTTGCACCTTCTTTAAAGGCTCTTGTCATACCAGTTTTAAAGCCTGTTTCATGAGTTCCTGCTTCTGTTGTTGGTATATTATTAACAAAACTTGCTATGTAATCAGTAGTAGAATCAGTAAACTGCATACATACTTCTCCATACATATCTATATGATTTACATTTTTCTCACCACTAAATAGTATAGGTGTTTGATGTATAGGTGTCTTACTTTCATTTAAATACTTAATGAAATCTAAAAGACCATTTTCTGAATAATATTCTTTTTCTACAACTTCATCTTTTCTTCTATCTATAAGCTTTAAGTGCATTCCTTTATTTTGGAAGGCTAATTCTTGTAATCTTTCATCTATTACATCAAATTTAAAATCTGTTGTAGAAAATATATCTTTATCAGGCATGAAAGTAATAGTAGTACCTGTATCTTTTGCTTTTCCTACAACCTCAAGTTTAGTTACTGGAGTTCCTGGCATATCTTTTTTAAATTGGCTGTCATATGCATATTCAAATCTTTGACGATAAATATTTCCGTTTTGATGCACTTCAACTTCTAACCACTTTGAAAGAGCATTTACAACTGCTGCACCAACTCCATGAAGTCCACCAGAAGTTTTATAATTTTTATTATTAAACTTTCCTCCTGTATGAAGTTCAGTAAATACCATTTCCACACCACTTTTTTTCTTTATAGGGTGTATTCCTGTAGGTATACCTCTACCATTATCTATAACTGTAACACTTTTATCTTTATTTAATATAATTTCAGCTGTATCTCCATATCCATTTGCTATTTCATCAATAGCATTATCTAAAATTTCCCATATGCAATGATGTAGTCCCTTAGTTCCTGTAGATCCTATATACATACCCGGTCTAACTCTAACGGGTTCAAGTTTTTCTAAGGAAGTTAAATCTGTAACATCATATGAAGAATTCATTTCTTTGTTCATATACGTCCTCCAATTCCAATAATGTCAAGGATTATCTACTTACTTTTATAATCTCTAACATTCAATATACTTTTTTTTACGACTTATGTCAAAATTTAAGGCGAAGCCACTGAAATTATCAGCACTCCGCCTTTTCTAATCTATTAATTATACGTCATATATCTCGACATTTCTAACATGTTTAGTTGGATTCCATTCCTTATTATTCTTTCTAAGAATACCTTGAATTGTGATTGGTATCCAAGTCAAAGTATAAATACTATATAATAAATATCTTATGAAGAACATTAATCCTTTTCTTCCTAAGAATATTAATACAGCAATAAAGAATGCCAAATAAAACCCTATATTAGTTAAAGTAACCATTCTCCAGTCAGTTTGATTTGCCACCACAAGAGGCATTATAAATATATTACTTGAGAATAAAACTAACATAGCAAAAAATCCTTTAGATATCTTCTTATCTAAAATAAGTACAAGTGGTGTAATTATAAACTGTATGAAGGCTAAAACTTGGAACCCAATATTACTAAATAAATCATTAATAACAAAGATATTTGTTCCTGAAAAGTACCCTCTTAAGAAAGTTAATACTGTAGCTACACCAATTAATAATGTTGCAAATGGTTGTAATACATATAAAGCTGCATCAAATACATACCACTTTCTTTCCTTAAGTGCTTTTTTAATAAGCTTTAAGCAATATCTTGATGCTACATCTGTAAATCCTTGCATCCATCTTCTTCTTTGAACCCATGAAGCTTTTAATCCTAAAGGCTTTTCATCATATATTTTTGCATCATGTGCCCATCCTACTTTTTCACCATTTAATATAAGTTTACATGTGAACTCTAAGTCTTCTGTAAGACATGTAGCTCCCCATCCTAACTCTTGCAACTTATCAGTTGAAACAGCAAAACCTGTTCCTCCTATTTGGTTTGATAATCCAATATTATTTCTTGCAAGCTGGAACATTCTATTTTGTGACCAGAATGCAATTGAATATGAAGCTGCAATCCATGAATCATTTGGATTTTTACTGTCTATATAACCTTGTACAACTTTATATCCTTCACTCATTTTTGAGTTCATTTCTTTTAAGAAATCTGGATGTACTAAATTATCAGCATCAAATATAGATACTGCATCATACTTTTTATCCATAGCGAATAATTTTTTAAACATCCATTCTAAGGCATATCCTTTACCTTTCTTTTCTTTATTAAATCTTTCGCAAACAATAACTCCGTCATATTTTCTTGCTATTTCAGCAGTTTTGTCTGTACAATTATCAGCAATTATAAAAATATCATATAATTCTTTAGGATAATTTTGTTTCTGCATACTTTCAATAAGTTGCCCAATTACAACTTCTTCATTATGTGCAGCTACAATCATCGCAAATCTATTCTTAGGTGTATAATTCTTCTTTTCTCTTTTTCTAAATAATCCAAAAAGACCCAAGACTGCATAATATCCAGTTAGTATAAACACAAAGATTTGAAATACTGCTGTAACCGTATATATAATATCTCCCATTCTATTCACTCCTAATTTTATTAGATTAGAACTTATCTTTTTTACTTTTTTCGTAATTATATACCTATATTAATATAGTGCAAATGCCTTTAAAAATCAAGTAGATAATCTTAATTTTAAATTAATCTTCACTTACATATTTATTTTCTCATTTTTTTATAATGAATACTATGATAGTGCATTTTTACTTGAAAAATTTTACAGTCAAGTAACCAAACAGAATCCTAAGCTATTTTTAATGACTCAAAAATTTCTTCTATCGGCGTACCACTTGCGGCAGCTTCATAGATAAATATTACTTTAGATTTTTGTAGATCCTTCTTAGCAGATTTATATCCAGTATTGAAGTGATAAGAATTATTAGAATACATTTTGCAATAAGTATAGTTTATTAACATTATTGTTAGATATCTATTAATACTTTTTTCACTTCTTACTTGATATCCATCAAGGCCTAAG
>NZ_FPBY01000012.1 GCF_900116755.1 Clostridium sp. DSM 8431 | reverse complement strand
TATGGGGTGAACGATGGGACTCGAACCCACGACAACCAGTGCCACAAACTGGCGCTCTACCAACTGAACTACATTCACCACATATGGTGCGTGTTAAGAGATTCGAACTCCTGGCCCACGCCTTAGAAGGGCGTTGCTCTATCCAGCTGAGCTAAACACGCTTATTTTCAAGAACGAATCCTATTATATCTCATTCAAAATTCTTTGTCAAGAACTTTTTTCAAAATATTTTTTCAAAAAGATTCTTTCTAAATGGAGCGGGTAGTGGGAATCGAACCCACCTTTCCAGCTTGGAAGGCTGGAGTATTACCGATATACGATACCCGCATAAGTGGTCGGGGTGACAGGTCTCGAACCTGCGACCTCATGGTCCCAAACCATGCGCGCTACCATCTGCGCCACACCCCGTTTTTTGTCAGCCGCTCATCTCGCGACGACAATAGTTATTCTACATTAACTTTACCCATCCGTCAACACTTTTTTTTAACTTTTTTTTAGCTTTTGCGAAAAACGTAGAATTATAGAGATATTTGAAGATAATCTCTATAATTGACCAACGTTTTTTCTATATATATGTAAGTTAATCCTCTACTTTTTTTAGATATGCATCTATTTCATCGTTAATTTCTATATATCCTATAGATCTACTTGTACCTCTTGGCAAAGATATACTTCCTGGATTCATGAATATAATTCCATCTTCTTCTAAAACTAATGCTTCATGAGTATGTCCAAACAATACAATATCAGCATTAAGTTCTTTTCCTCTATAATAGATATTATTTAAAGAATACTTAACTCCATAATTATGACCATGAGTAATAAATATTCTTTTATCCCCTAATTCAATAATCTGTTCTGAAGGCATCTTACTTCCATAATCACAATTTCCACTAACAGAATATACTTCTCCTTCAAATCCTTTTGTAAGTTTTTCTACATCATCTGTATTATCTCCAAGATGAATTAATATATCCGCATTCTTTATATAATTCCTAGCCACATTTATATACTTATCAGATCTATGTGTATCACTTACTATAGCAATTCTCATAATAGCATTCTCTCCTCTACATATAACTTTCTAGCTTCTCCTTTAACTTTTTTAATGCTCTCCCTCTATGACTCACACTATTTTTTTCTTCTGCTGATATTTCGCTAAAGGTTTTCTTTAAAGGTTCATAATAGAATAAAGGATCATATCCAAAGCCACCTTTTCCAGAAATCTCTTCTTGTATTATTCCCTCTACCTCTCCACGTATTGATATATATTCACCATTACTATCTTGAAGAGCTATTACACATACAAATCTTCCTTTTCTATCTTTTCTATCTACGCCTTTAAGTTTTTCTAATAACTTCTTATTATTAGCCTCATCATTTCCATGCTCCCCTGCATATCTTGCAGAATATATTCCTGGCTCTCCATTTAAATAGTCAACTTCAAGCCCAGAATCATCTGCCATAACTATAAAATCTTTTTTACCCTTATCCTTTAAGTAATTTGCAATCTCCACAGCCTTTTTCTTTGCGTTTTCTTCAAAAGTTTTTCCATCTTCTACAACATCAATATTAATATCCTCATCTTTTAATGATCGTATTTCTACATCTAAATCTTTAAGTATTTCTCTAATTTCACCTATTTTATGTGAATTATTACTAGCTAATATTATCTTTTTCATCTTTATTTATTTCCTCCTGTTCCTATCCACAAAGCATCCATTTTAAGAACATCCTTCTGAATCTGAATTATATGTTTAATTCCTCTCTCTCCTAAGTCTAGTAATTCTTTTAAATCTTCTTTACTAAAAGTACTTTCTTCACCTGTTCCTTGGATTTCAATAAACCTACCTTCATTAGTCATTATTAAATTCATATCCACTTCAGCCTTTGAATCCTCTTCATAGCATAAATCAATTACTTTTTCATTATTAATTATCCCAACACTTGTGGCTGCTATAAAACTTCTTATAGGATATATTTTAAAAGGTTTTATTTTATGCAATTTGTTCATAGCATCAACTAAAGCAACAAATGCACCAGAAATTGCAGTAGTTCTTGTTCCTCCATCTGCTTGTATAACATCACAGTCAACCCATAATGTTCTCTCTCCTAATGCCTTTAAGTCTACGCCAGATCTTAAAGCTCTTCCAATAAGTCTTTGAATCTCCATAGAC
The DNA here is from genome assembly GCF_900116755.1 of Clostridium sp. DSM 8431. Lineage (GTDB taxonomy): Bacteria > Bacillota > Clostridia > Clostridiales > Clostridiaceae > Clostridium. The sequence goes on along the minus strand of NZ_FPBY01000012.1, from coordinate 33,530 downwards.
CTTCCATCAACCTTAAGCCTTGCTATATCTCTTACCTTTCGTGTTCTAGTAGCTCTTGGAAGCATATTATATTCAGCAGTAATCCATCCTGAGCCTGTTCCTTTCAAAAAAGGTGGTGCTTTTTCTTCAACTGATACATTGCAAATAACCTTTGTATCTCCTTCTTCTATAAGTACAGATCCTTCTGCATATTTAGTATAGTTCCTTGTTATTTTTATCTTTCTAAGCTGGTCTTTTTTTCTTCCATCTATCCTCATAAAAAATCCAATCCCTTCATACTTTTATACATCTATATATTTTATGCACTTTTTATGAACATATCTCATATTAATTAATAAGAACGATAAATATGAGGTGAATACATTGAAATATATTGGATCTTTTTTCAGAATGAATAGTTTATCATCATCTGATATTGAAGGGCAGCTTTTTTATCTTTCGAGAGAAGCTATAAAAACTATAGTACTTAATTCAAGATGTGGAATTTTATACTCTCATAGAAGTTCAAAAAAAAATTCCCATCACAATGATAATCTTAGCATATTAGATAAATTTTCTCCACTAATATGCCTATACAGGAAATCTTCTCCTGCATTTATTCATAGCAAAAACTCCAAAAGTTTTGATGCAGCTTCTTTTAAAAAAGATATAAATCCTACAACTAATGCTTTAATGACAATGTCTTTATTAGAATTAGCAAATTATTATTCAAATTATTCAAGAGAAAATAGAAATATAGATTCATTAAAAGATGCTTATAACACTTTAGCTAAAGCTCAATTAGATTTTTACTACGAAAACCTTAGAAATTCAGAGGGAGTTTTTATAGAAAAAAAGAATATATCAGATAATGATTCAAAATCTTTCAACTTAATTAGTAAAGATAAAAAATTTAACTTTCTAGATCAAGCCTTTATGATGTGTGCTTATTATTTATACTATAAAAACAATTCTACTGAAGATTCATCAGAGGAATATAGAGAATTTTCATTAGAAATCCTTGCAATGTTTTCTGACTTTAAAGAAGCATTATACGATACTTCCTTTGATGATGCATGTAAGATTCTTTTCTCATTTAATGTATTCTACAATTACTCTAAAGAAGAAAAAGCAAAATCTATAATAATTGATTTCAGCGACTTTTTAATGAATAAATTTGAAGATAAGGATTACTATACTGATGACTTAGAAAGTTGTGCTCTCCTTGCCATTACATTATCAGATTCATATAAAAATACTGATATTATATCCTTTAAAGATAAAAGTGATGAAATATATGCAAGGCTTGAGAACTTATACGATGATTTAAAAGGAATATTCTTAAAGCTTACAGACAAAAAAGAATTTAAATATCCTTCTACTGAAATATGTATATATTTCCTTGCTCTACTACTTCACTCTAAGGAAAGTGATAATGTATTTGAATATAAAAACATGCTTTCTACCCTTTATAGAAAATATTTCATCTCATCTGGATTAATACTTAGCTGGCCTGATCCTCCTACTTTAGATGAAAGTGAAAGATATAGAGGACTTTCTCTTCATTCTGACGATATGCTTGATGAAAGTTATTTTAGAATGCCAAACCTTCCTTCTCCTGAATCTTCTGGAATGGCATCGGTATTTGCAAAAAATATAACATATTCAAGAAAAAAAGATAAATTTTCCAAAATCAAAGAAACCTTTGAAAGCGATAAAAATATTTTTATATTCTTTAATTTTATATATTACTTTATAGATGACATCTCCAAAGAAATGAATTTTTCTAATGCACAAGAAAATAAATCATTAGAAGTTTCAAAAAAAGAAGAACCCTTAGAAGAAAAAAGTCCATCTAATTGTAATGAATATGATAAAACTAATCAATGATACATTCTATTAAACCTCATGATAATATCTCATCATGAGGTTATTTAATTTATAGCTCCAAAATCAATATTCCCGTTAACATCTAGTTTTATATTTGATACTTTATTAGAAGTAGCAATAGTTTGATTAATAAATACCATTGGCACTACACTATAAGAATTAAATAAAGTATCTTCTATATAATTTGATGCATTAGATACAGCCATATCTTTTTTATCCTGAAAAAATTTTAACATATTAGAGTATAATTCTACCCTATTATCAATGCTTTCATTGGAAGTAAATAGTATAGCATCATAGTCATCAACCCCACTTATATCTTCCTTTTGTTTCTTTTCAATTTCTAAATTAATATTTTGATTGTAGAAATAGTCTTCTGCTACTTTACTAAAGTTTTCTATTAAATCATCATCTTCTATAAGAATATTTATGTTTCCGGGAACAGTTCCTTCTTCACAATTATTTAGCATTACCTTTCTATTTTGGAGTTTATTTAACTGATCCATATCCTTTTCGAAATAGCTTCCTTCAGAAAACTTTACTGACTTTTTATTTTTCTCATAATATTCTTCTGATATATCATAAAACTTTTTCACTATTTCTCTTCTATCAGATATATTTATCTTTTTTGAGTTAATAGCAAGGTACATACCTCTTCCTGATGGATATGACAAGAGGCTTTTAACTCTATCAAGTCTTGATATTTGAGCTACTGGTGGATTTACTATTACATCTCTTTGACCTATCTCATAAGATGCCATTGCATCTTCTTTATTATTATCTTCCATAAATAATATACTTTTTTTATCCTCTTCAATACTTTTTAATTGTATCTCATCTTCTAAAACAGAATTTATATAATAATAACCTGAATATGAAATAGCCTTATAATTTGATTTAATATCACTCCATAAATCTAAATTCCTTCTAACCTTATATTGAGGCTTTGAAAGTTCAAGTAAAAAATCATCACACTTTTTATTAAGCCTTACCCTAATATTATTGCCATTAGTTGTTAAGGCAACATCATCTTTAAAACTACCTATGCCTTCCTTAAAACTTTTCACTCCATATATATCTAATAAGGCTGATAATTCTTCCTGACTTTCATTTTTTATTAACCATTTGAAATAAGTTATTATATCTTTTGGCTTTATTTCTTCTCCATCACTCCAATAAATATCATCCTTTAATATAAAATTATACTCAATACCATCCTTAGATATCTCTATATTAGATGCAAGGTCTGGAATAACCTCACCATTATTATTACATTTAACAAGACCTCTACTTGTGGCACATATGACGTTTTTATCATCTATACTTAAATCACCTATATTATTTAAGTTATAATTTAAATCAGATACAGATATAACTACATTATTATTATTTAAACTCTCATTATTATCACTCTTTTGGATAAATGTACTTAAAAATAAAACTGTTATTAATAACAATATTACAGCTATAGTTACTTTTTTCATTTCATTCTCCTCTATGTATATTTATCCCTAATTATATCCACATTTATTTAATATTAATCATTTTATTATTTTGCATCCTATTCTCTGTGGTATAATAAGAGCATATATAAAACAGGAGGTTATTTCATGTCAGTTTTATTCGGCGCAACTTGTATTGTAGGCATAATATGTATGATAGTTTTTATGTTTATAGGTATATGGCTTTTCATTGTTGCACTAAAAGCTTACAATCAATTTAAATATAAAAATTATATACTTGAAAAAATCAATCAAAACTTATCTAAGTTATCTAAAAATAATGATGATTCTATAGATGATTTTGATTTTGAATACGACGAGATGCTTAATAAGAAAGGTGATTTAGCTTCATCTTTAGAAGATATAAATGATATAGAAGAATAAAAAAATACGGATTCAGCTTGAATCCGTATTTTTACTATTTAACTAAATTCATAGATATAAGTAGGCTAACACTTATCAAAAGACTAACTCCTGAATATCCAATTCTCTTAATCCCACGTTCGTTAACCCAAAATCTTAAAGCCAAGAACGCCATTGTTATAGCTACACCTATTTGTATAGGCATATAATAATAAAATAGCTGTCCTACATAAATAAATTGATATGAAGTTAAAATTGTACATATAATTAGTACACTTGTTACACATGCTGATGCTATTGTCAGTATGTTAATTAATTTTTTCATATTCTTTATCACTCACCTATCATCTTTTCAAAATCTTCTTCTGAAATCACTTTAACTCCTAAATCTATTGCTTTAGTTAATTTTGAGCCAGCTTCTTCCCCTGCAAGAACATAATCTGTTTTCTTACTTACACTTCCTGAAACCTTTGCTCCTAATCCTTCTAGTTTTTCTTTTATACTTCCTCTTGTGTAATTTTGAAGAGTACCTGTTACAACTACTGTCTTTCCTTCAAATACACTTTCTATTATTTCTTTTTCTTCATATTTAGGATTTACACCTAAAGATAATAATTCATCTATTGTAGCTATTACCTTATCTTCATTGAAGAAATCAAGTACACACTCAGCTACAGTATCTCCTACATCGCTAACCTCTACAAGTTCTTCAAATTTAGCATCTTTTAATCCATCAATAGTCTTAAATCTATTTACTAAATCCTTTGCTGTCTTTACACCTACATTTGGAATACCTAATGCGTATATAAAGGAATGTAATTCACAGTCTTTACTCTTTTCTATAGCATCTAAAAGATTTTGTGCCTTCTTTTCACCAAACTTTTCTAATGTTAACAAGTCTTCTTTTTTTAGTTTATATAAATCTGATATAGATTTTATGTTTAGTTTTTCAAATAATGCTTCTGCTGTCTTTTCTGAGAAACCTGCAATATTCATAGCTTCTCTTGAACCATAATGAACTATACTCTTAACCATTTGAGGTTTACATGATAAAGTATTTTCGCAGAAGTAATGAGCACCTTCTAATACAATATGACTTCCACAACTTGGGCAGAACTCTGGTACTGTTATTTCTTTAGTACCTTCTAAGCTTTCTTTAACTACTCCCATGATTTCTGGTATAACATCATTAGATCTTCTAACAAATACCTCAGCTCCTATTTTTATTCCCTTTCTAGTTATATCATCCATATTATTTAATGTTGCTCTCTTTACAGTAACACCTGCAAGCTCAACTGGTTCTAATATAGCAGTTGGGGCAAGTCTTCCACTTCTACCTACATTCCATTCTACATCTAAAAGAGTAGTTGTTGCTTCTTGAGCTTCAAACTTATAAGCTATAGCCCACTTAGGGAATTTAATAGTATATCCTAATAATTCTCTAGTTCTCATATCATCAATAGCAATAACTAATCCATCTATATCATAATTTAAATCAAATCTTATGTCTCTAATATAGTCTATTTGTTTTTCTATTTCTTCAACAGAAGTACACACTTCCATATAATCATCTACTGGAAGTCCCATATTTTTAATGAAGTCCATCATTTCTAAGTATGATTTAAATTGAGTACCTTCTTTATATCCTATATCATAGAAAAATGCTGATAAATTTCTATTAGCTGTTTCTCTAACATTTAAATTTCTTAAAGCTCCTGCAGCACCATTTCTTAAATTCTTTAAAGGTACAGCTGCTGTTTCATTATACTTATTAAAAGCTTCTGTAGTCATAACAGCTTCACCATGAACTTCTAAAAGGTCTGTAGTATTTGTTTTTAAAGGTATAGATTTTATAGTTTTAACTTGAGCTGTAACATTTTCTCCAACAGACCCAGTTCCTCTAGTTGCACCTGTAATAAGTACACCATTTTCATCATAAGTTAAATTTATTGTAAGTCCATCAAACTTTTTAGTTAAAACATATTTTAAATCAGGTAAATCTTCTCCCTTTTCTCTCATGTCTTTAACAAACTTAACATTTCTATTATGCCAGTCTCGAAGTTCTTCTATAGTTTGAGCTTTATCCATACTCCAAAGTCTTGCTTTATGAGTATATTTGCTAAAACCATCTAAAACTACATCTCCAACTCTAAGTGTTGGTGAGTAAGGAAGAACATAGTCTTCCTCCTTTTCAAGTTTTTTTAACTCATCATATTTAACATCATATTCTTTATCTGTAACACTTGGGTTATCTAAAGCGTAATATTCATAAGAATATCTATTTAATTCTTCTACTAATTCTTCTATTCTCTTTTTCTTATCCAAAGCTAAATACCTCCAAGCCTTATACAATTTCAAGTTTTGCAAGTGATAATAAAAGCATCTTTACTCCCTGCTTATCAAATGCAATAGTTAGCTTTTTATCATTTCCTGATGGTGAAATTGAAACTATAGTCCCTATTCCAAACTTCTCATGTTTAACCTTCATTCCCATCTTAAGTTCATTGCCATTTGATGATGCTCCTAAAGTATTATTAGCTGTCTCATTTCTATTAAGACTACTAGACATACCTGACGAAGATACTGCTCTTGACTTAAACATTCCCCCTCTTAGACTATGAGGATTTGAATAAGATGGACTTACTGAAGCACGTGATGACGTTCCTGATGTAAGGCCTCTTTCATTTATATATTCTTTAAGGTCTGATTTTATTTCTCCTATAAAATCAGATTGACTATATGCAACTGTACGTCCAAATACCTTTCTAACCTCTGCAGAAGTCATATAAAGCTCTTCCTTAGCTCTTGTAATTGCAACGTAGCATAATCTTCTTGCCTCTTCCATCTGATCTTCTTTATCCATATCTCCTACACTTGGGAATAATCCATTTTCCATACCAACCATAAATACTACTGGGAATTCAAGCCCCTTAGCACTATGAATAGTCATAAGTACAACAGAACCTTCACCATCTTCCTCTTCTTCAAGCTTATCTGTATCTTGCACAAGAGATACCTTTTCTAAGTAAGCTGAAAGGCTCTTATCTTCACTTGTTTTTTCAAAATCAACTGCATCTGATACAAGTTCCTTTAAGTTTTCAATTCTACTCTTATCTTCAATTTCTCCTGACTTTTCAAGAGCTTCTAAATATCCAGTGTCCTTTAAAATAGATTCAATAAGTGTTGATACTGGTACTGTTTCAGATAATAAACCAAATTGATTCATAAGGTTCATGAACTTTTCAATGCATGTTGCATTTCTTGGAGTTAATGCAGGGATACTTCTTGCTTCTGTTAAAGCATCCCATAAATCAAGCTCAAAATCATCCGCAAAAGCTTGAACCTTCTGAACTGTTGCATCTCCAATACTTCTTTTTGGAACATTTATTATTCTCTTTAGACTTATATCATCCTGTGGATTTAATAATACTTTTAAATAAGAAAGTAAATCTTTAATTTCCTTTCTATCATAGAATCTAGTACCACCTACAATTTTATAAGCAATTCCTCTTCTTCTTAAAGTTTCTTCAAATATACGTGACTGAGCGTTTGTTCTGTAAAGTATAGCAAAGTCTTCATTCTTTCTTCCTTCACTATGCTTTAAATCTGCAATAGTCTTTGATACAAAATCACCTTCTGCTGTATCATTAAAAGCTCTATATATCTTTATCTTCTTTCCTGATTCTTGTTCAGTTCTAAGGGCTTTACTCTTTCTATTAGCATTATTTGCAATTACTACATTTGCTGCATCTAATATATTTCCTTTAGATCTATAGTTTTGTTCAAGTTTAATAACTTTAGCATCCGGATAATCTTTCTCAAAATTTAGTATATTTGTTATATCTGCTCCTCTCCAAGCGTAGATACACTGGTCGTCATCCCCCACAACACATATATTCTTATTTTTAGCAGCTAAAAGCTTAACCAACTCATATTGTGCACCATTAGTATCTTGATATTCGTCTACCATAATATATTGGAATTTTCTTTGATAAAAATCTAATACATCTGGATTTTTCTTAAATAATTCTACAGTCTTAAATATCAAATCATCAAAGTCCATAGCATTATTTTCTTTTAATTTCTTTTGATACATTAAATAAACATCAGCTATTTTATTTTCTCTAAAGTTACTTTCATGCTCTCTTTTGTAACTTTGTGCTGATTGCATATTATCCTTTGCTCTTCCTATCTTTCCGATAACTTCTTTAGCTTGTATATCCTTATCATTTATATTAAGAGCCTTCATACACTCTGTAATTAAAGTTTTTTGATCACTGCTATCATAAATAGTAAAGTTGCTCTTATAACCTAAATGTTCTATCTCTCTTCTTAAAATTCTTACACATGTTGAGTGAAAAGTTGAAATCCACATATCTTCTGCCTTTTCTCCAACAAGCTTCTTAACTCTATCTTTCATTTCTTTAGCTGCTTTATTAGTAAAAGTTATAGCTAAAATTTTATAAGGAAGAATTCCTAAATCCTCTATCATATGAGCCATTCTATATGTTAAAACTCTTGTCTTTCCTGACCCTGCCCCTGCAAGAATCAATAATTGACCTTCAACAGTAGTAGCTCCATCATACTGTTCTTTATTAAGTAATGATTTTAAATCCAAATTACATCCTCCTCTCTGAATTACTAAAATATTATAACACAATAGAATTTTTATTCACTTAAAATAATCCAAAAATAATAGGAATAAATATTCCAGGCAAAAGGTTCGCTACCTTTATTTTTGTCATTCCTAAGATATTTAAACCAAGACCTATAATTATTAAATTTCCTACAACGGACATACCTGTTATAACCGATGTACTTAATACCCCAGATAATAATCCTGCTAAAAGTGTTATTGAACCTTGATATATAAGAACTGTAAAAACAGATAAAATCACACCAATTCCAAGTGTGGATGTAAATATAATTGAAGAAACTCCATCTAAAACTGATTTAGCATAAAGAGTTGTATTATCTCCATTTAGTCCACTTTCAAGAGAACCAACAATAGCCATAGCTCCTACACAAAATAAAAGACTTGATGTAACAAAGCCTTCTGATATAGATATATTTTTATCTTTAGATTTAAATTTATTTTCTAAAAGATTTCCTAATTTATTAAGTAAGTTATCAATATCAATTAGTTCACCTATCAAAGCTCCAAGGGCTACAGATACTATCATCTCAATAGGATTTTCACATTTTAAAGACCCAGAAATTCCAATGTATAAACTACATAATCCAAGTCCATTCATCACAGTTGTACTTATCTTTTCATTTACTCTTCCTTTAATAAATAGCCCTACTATACATCCTCCAATTATAGTAAGACAGTTTACTATTGTACCCAAAACTTTCATCTCCCTATTTTTTCATTTTATTAACATTTTAACACAGTAAATATATTTATTCATATTATTATTTGTGGTAGTATAAATCTAATAAAAATTAAAATTTATGGAGCAAATTATGAGAAAAAGAATATTATTTTTACTTACTGCTTTGTCTATGATTTTCATATTTTCGGGATGTGCAAAGTCTGTTCAGTATGATGCTGTGAAAGATTATGCTGACCCAATAGTAAATTCAATGTTAACATCCATAAATAATCTAGATTATAATGCATTTTCTTCTTATTTAAGTGATGATATGAAAAATTCATTATCCTTAGCAGAATTTCAAAAAGAAACAGCAGAAATATTAAGTAATGCAGGAACCTTTAAGTCTGCCACATTTTATGCTGGTGAAGATAAAAATGGATATGTGTCATTAATTTATGACGTTAGTTTTTCTAATCTAACTGATACAACTCCAATATCTATTACATTTAAAAAAGATGATAATGAGCACAAAGTAGAGCAATTCTATTTTGACTCTTCTTTAATTAACAACAACTAAATATAGGACAAAATTTTATAATGAGTTTATATACCAAGGAGGAAACTTCAATACATGAATAAATTTTATATTTATTTAATTTTCGTAAAAACAGACACCCTACTTTCAAGATCAATCGCTGCTATTACAAAAAGTGATTATACTCATGTAGCATTAAGTTTGGATGATAGTTTTAGAAATATGTATACTTTCGGAAGACGTAGACCTAGCAATCCTTTTTTTGCTGGACTTACTACTGAAAATTTTCACACCGGTGTTTATCAAAGGTCACCTTACTGCAAAGCTATGATTTATAAAATACCTGTTTCAGAGAATCAGCTTGAAAAATTAAAAAGAGAGCTTTATAGATATTATTCTTCTGATGAAAAATACAGATATAATTTTTTAGGTCTGTTTGCAGTAATGATGGACAAGCCATGGAAAAGAAAAGGTTATTATTTCTGTTCTCAGTTTGTATCATCTTTGCTATCAAGCAGTGATATATGGCATAGCCCAAAAGAGCATGAGCTTACACAGCCATGTGATCTAATTCATATTAATAATAAAGAAATTTTTTATAAGGGATACACATCAGATTTTAGTTTAAAATGCAGTAGTAATGCATCATAAAACAAGGGAGATATATCTTAATTAGATGTATCTCCTTTATACTTTTTTAACTTTTCAATCAAAAACACCTTAAAATTGCAAATCATCTTTATTTTTTTATCATATTGCTTTAAAATTAAATATAAATGTAATTATTACAGAGAACTCAGTAGGAGAGGATGAATAATATGGCAAACGAAATAAACTCATCTAATTTTATTAGAAATATAATTGTAGATGATTTAGAAAATGGTAGAGTTAAAGAAATAGTTACTCGTTTTCCACCAGAACCTAATGGATATTTACATATAGGTCACGCAAAATCAATCTGCTTAAATTTTTCAGTAGCAGACGAATTTAACGGAAAGACAAATTTAAGATTTGACGATACAAACCCTGTTAAAGAGGACACAGAATATGTAGAATCTATAAAAGAAGACGTTAAATGGTTAGGCTTTGACTGGGATAATCTATTCTTTGCATCAAACTACTTTGATACAATGTATGAAAAAGCTATTCTTTTAATAAAGAAAGGTAAAGCTTACGTATGCGATTTAACTACAGAAGAAATGAAAGAATATAGAGGTACTTTAACTACTCCTGGTAAAGAAAGCCCTTATAGAAATAGATCTGTAGAAGAAAACCTTGATCTTTTTGATAGAATGAGAAAAGGTGAATTTAAGGACGGAGAAAAAGTTTTAAGAGCAAAAATAGATATGGCTTCTCCTAATATGAATATGAGAGACCCTATTATCTATAGAATTTCTCATGCTGAACATCACAACACAGGAGATAAATGGTGCATCTATCCAATGTATGACTTTGCTCATCCAATAGAAGATGCTATTGAAGGAATTACTCACTCAATATGTACTCTTGAATTTGCAGATCATAGACCTTTATATGATTGGGTAGTATCTGAATGTGAGTTTGAAGCTGCACCACATCAATATGAATTTGCAAGATTAAACATAACTAATACAGTGATGAGTAAGAGAAAGCTTAAAGCTTTAGTTGATAACAACATAGTTGATGGATGGGATGACCCTAGAATGCCAACTATAGCTGGTCTTAGAAGAAAAGGTTACACTCCAGAATCAATCAGAAACTTCTGCAAGGAAATTGGAGTTGCTAAAAATGCATCAACTGTAGATGAACAAATGCTTGAATACTTCATAAGAGAAGACTTAGATCCTAAGGCTGCTAGAGCAATGGCTATAATAAATCCTTTAAAAGTAGTAATTACTAACTATCCTGAAGGACAATCAGAAATGTGCGAAATAGAAAACAATCCAAAGAACCCAGAAGCAGGTTCAAGAATGGTTGAATTTTCTAGAGAAATTTATGTTGAAAGAGAAGACTTTATGGAAGTACCAGTTAAGAAATACTTCAGATTATTCCCTGGTAACGAAGTTAGACTTAAAGGAGCTTATTTCATAACATGTAACGAAGTTATTAAAGATGAAAACGGAGAAGTAGTTGAACTTCACTGTACTTATGATCCAGAAACTAAGAGTGGTTCAGGATTTACAGGAAGAAAAGTTAAAGGAACTATTCACTGGGTTAGTGCAAAGGATGCTGTTCCAGCTGAATTCAGATTATATGAACCTTTAATATTAGATGACTTAGAAGAAAATCAAGGTAAAGATTTCTTAGAACAAATAAATCCTAACTCATTAACTGTATGTAAGGGATTTATTGAACCATCTGTTAAAGATGCTAAAGCTCAAGATAAATATCAATTATTTAGACATGGTTACTTCAATGTAGATCCTAAAGATACTACTGAAGGACACTTAGTATTTAACAGAATAGTTTCATTAAAGAGCTCATTTAAAATAAAATAATTTTTTAAAGGCTGATTTGCATTTTTGCAAATCAGCCTTTTTTATACTAAATTACTTTATAAAATTTTCAAATCTAGCTCTAGTCTTTTCTTCACCCATAATTTGCATTATAGTATAAAGATCTGGAGTATTAGCTCTGTGTGAAAGTGCAGCTCTTACAGCACCAGCAACATCAGAAATCATACCCTTATAAGCTTCTTTGTTAGCTTTGTATTCTTTTCTATTTGCACAGTATCCAAGCTTAGTTCCTATTTCTTTTAATTCATCAAACCAAGCTTCTTGGCTTCCTATATCAAAAGTAAATTCTTTAGCGTAAACTTCAATTATTTCCTTTGCAGCATCTAAAGTTAAAGTTTTAGGTAATTCTATATTTTCTTCAGTTTCTTTATTGAATAATTCATCGAAGAAGTAGAATATCTTATCCTTTACTTCATCCCATTTAGCAAAGTCTTTTCTTGGCTTTGGACCTTCTTTATCTATGTTAAATATTTCTTTCGACATAGATTCGTTTGAAGTAACTAAATCATACATTTCTTTGTCGAACTTTTCAGCCCACTTTGTATATAAATCATAAACCTTATCAGCCTTGAACTTACATATAACATCTTTACTTACATCATTTAATTTTACTATATCAAATAATGCTCCACTCTTACTCATCTTATCAAGAGCTACAGGGAATTCATGATAATCTGTATCTGGATTTTCTGCTCTCCAGTCTTCATAGTTTGAGTTTATGATATTTAAAAGATATTCAATAACTGATTCTGTTGGATAACCAGCTTCTGTGTAATATGAAACTGCAGCTTCTGCATCTTTTCTCTTAGAAAGCTTTCTCTTAGAACCATTATCATTTTTCATTACAGTTGGAATATGAGCATATTCTGGTCTTTCAAATCCTAAAACATCAAATAATTGAACGTGAATTGGAAGTGATGATAACCATTCTTCTCCTCTTATTACATGTGTAGTGTGCATTAATGCATCATCTATAGCATGAGCAAAGTGATATGTTGGAAGACCATCTGATTTAATAATAACTATATCTTGATCATTTTCTGGGAATGATGTATTGCCCTTTATTAAGTCATGGAATTCTACTCTGTTATTTGGATTTCCAGGTGACTTTAATCTAACTATGTAGCTTTCGCCATTTTCAACTCTCTTAATAGCTTCTTCAGTATCTAAGTGTCTACATACAGCATATTCACCATGATATCCTGGTGTAACCTTTTCTGCCATTTGCTTTTCTCTTACAGCATTTAATTTTTCAGGTGTACAGAAACAAGGATAAGCTAATCCCTTTCTTACTAAGTCCTTAGCAAAAGTGCTATAAATTTCTTTTCTTAAACTTTGCTTATATGGACCATAGTTACCTATTTCAGTATTTTCTCCAGTCATTCCTTCATTAAATTCCATACCAAAGTTTTTCATTGTTGCTATTGTATCAGCTATAGCACCTTCAACTTCTCTTTTTTGGTCAGTATCTTCTATTCTTAAGAAGAACCCCCCATTACTTTGGCTAGCTAATCTTTCATTAATTAAAGCAGCAAAAACTCCTCCTATGTGTTGGAATCCAGTTGGACTTGGTGCATATCTTGTTACAACAGCACCTTCCTTTAATTCTCTCTTAGGATATTTAGCTAAATAATAATCTGGTGTTTTGTCTATGTTTGGAAACAAAATCTCTGCTAATTTTTCTAAACTCATCTTCGTCTCACCTTTCTTAATTATATAATTTGAGGAATTCATACTTTCCTTTAAATATTAAAAAAACTTCCATCCTAAAACTAAATAGGACGAAAGATTATTACCTCCGTGGTACCACCTAAATTGAATGATTAATTCATTCCTCTCATTTCTCTTTAAGGGGAGAACCCCAAACTTTAATAGCTCCAAAGCTTCTTTCCATAGCTAAACTTACCAGACTTTCACCATATGTCCGTGCTCTCTAAAAAGTTTATTTCTATGTACTCTTCTTCTTCATAGCCTTAACATATTCAATTTACATGGTTTATTATAATATTTTCTAATATTATTGTAAATAACACATCTATACAATTTAATGATTTATTTCTTGCATTGTTATCTTTATTGAAAATTTTAAATTTCATTTTTTTCATAATTAACTTTACCTTAATAAAATCATCTTCATCAGTAATATGAATGATTATTTTTTCAATTTTTTACCTTATTAATTGATAATTTACAAAAATAAACAAACTTTATTATTGAATTTGTTATAAAAAAACAGCTTTTTATTGATAATTTAATATTTGATAACAATTACATTTCTAATAAAATAAAAAAAGCGTAACCCTTGGGGCTAGGTTACGCCTTAGCAATAAGCAATAAATAAAAAGGGGGCTATTTATTCCTTTTATTTATCCTTGCATATGTATTATATGTTATTAGCCCCTAAAATACAAGAGATTTTATAAAAAAAATTTCTTTTTTATATTTTTATGAATATTATTCCTTCATTTTGAAATAACATTCGCTAATTAGACTTTAATATACTTAATTCATCTTCTGTCAATTCTCTATATTCGCCTTCTTCTAATTCTTCATCTAACTTAAGACCTCCGAATTCAATTCTTTGAAGATATACCACCTTCTTTCCTAATGCTTCAAACATTCTCTTAACTTGATGATACTTTCCTTCTTGAATTGTAACTCTAACTTCTGAGCCTTCATCTGATGCTGATAATATTTCAAGCTTTCCTTCTTTACATACATATCCATCATCTAATTTTATTCCTGCTTTGAAAGCTTCTGCATCTTCGTCAGTTACCTTCTTATCAATCTTAGCGAAATATACTTTATCCACATGCCACTTAGGTGATATTAGTCTATGGTTTAACTCTCCATCATTTGTTAATAATAATAAACCAACTGTATCCTTATCAAGTCTTCCTACTGGAAAAGGTTCAAAGACTTGATGTTCCACCTCTAAAAGATCAATTACAGTTTCTTCTCTACTATCATATGTTGCAGAAATAACTCCATCTGGCTTATTCATCATAAGGTATATGTACTTTCTATAAACAAGTTCTTCTCCATTAATACTAATAATAGATTTTTCAGGATCTATAGAAACACTGCTATCTTTAACAACAACTCCATCAACTTCTACAAATCCCTTTTTACAAAGAGCTTTTACTTCTTTACGGCTTCCATATCCCAAATTGGATATAACTTTATCTAATCTTTCCATCTAAACAACTCCAATCATAAGAATATCTATATTATACTGATTAAAATCATAAATAACAAATGTATATATAATTTAAAATTTAAAATGCCAAATTAAAAATGAAGGGTGAAATTCTTAAAGAATTTCTTATATCTTTTTTCAGTTTCTACTGGTTATTTTATCAAAAGAAAATAGCTGTAAGCTTAATGCCTACAGCTATTTTCTTTTTAAAAGAGTCTTTTTACACCCTCTTTTTATTTCTAAGCTTTTTTATAAAAAAGCTACCTTCATTTTAAATTCTAAATTTCGAATTATAAATTATTATAATATCCCATAACCTTAGGAACATAATGTCTAGTTTCTGATGGTAACTTATAAAAATCGCTTGAAGAACTTACTCCTCTTCTTTGAAGTGTTCCTGGTCCTGCATTATATGCAGCAAGAGCCATTTCAGTATTTCCACCATACATATTTAAATATAATTTTAAAAGCTGAGTACCTGCAGATATATTTTGATCTATATCATAAGGGTTTGTAACTCCATAGTATTTACTATTCTCAGGCATAAGCTGCATTAATCCTTGAGCTCCTACTTCTGATGTACATCTTGGATTAAAGTCAGATTCTGCTTTTATTACACTACGTATTAAATTAGCATCCATTCCATACTTCTTTGCATACTTTTCAATAGTTGCATCTATTGATGCTTTTAATGTAGATGAGGCTGAGGCATTTGTTGAAGCTAAATTATTTAACACAGCTTCAGATTTATTTGATTCTGAAGTAGCTACATTTGAAACTCTATTAGTAGAGTCAGCATACTTTGTCGCATTATTTAGCATATTCTTTAATTCCTCAGAACTTATTGTATTTGAATTATTAGCAGTTCCAACTGCATTTAATAAATTGTTTAAGTTAGAATCACCACTTTTTGAAGTCATATAATCAATAAGAGCTTGATATATAATTTCAAATTCCATCCCATCGCTACCAACATATTTTTGTAGTGTGTCCTTAGCAACACTTAACCCCATCATAGCAGTAGCAAGTTGTGTTCCTTGGTCATTACTTATGTTACTTATTGAACTCACATAATCACTCCTCTCTTTATACTACAAAAGAAATTTCTCCATAATCCTCATATTTAACTTTCTTATAAAAACTTTTAGCAAATACAAGGACTCTATAATCTCCTTTTACAAATGGAATAAAAGTATAGTAATTTTTCTTACTATATTCCTGTACCTTCATCCAATTGCCCTTTTCCATAACGTAAAATTCATAACAAACGTCTTTTCCTCCATTACTTTCAACTCTAAAAGTAACTTCATCATTAATCTGAATATCGTCTTTTTCACAGATAACTTTAGTATCAGTTACAGGAACAGCCTCCTGTACATAGAAACTAACTTCTTTCTTGCAGTCAAATTCCTCTTCACATTTTACGTTTTTAGCAAATATCTCAAATTTATATTTTCCTGCACACTTAGGTGTAACAACAAGCTTCTTGCTATCAATAAAATCTGTATCCTCAACAACATGTCCATTTATGCTAGTTACATATCTCACTAGAACACTTTTAGTATTTTCTGAAACTATTTCTAATTCAACAGAATCTCCTACTACTTGAACATCTTTTTGAGTTGATAATATATAATCTATCTTTGCAGGAATATACTCTTTTGCCTTAACATAAATATAACTATTACTATCATATTCTTTTTCAGAATACTTATTTTTAACTCTTATTTCAACTGTGTAATTTCCCTTTTCTTCAGGAGTAAAATTAGCCCAGTTAGCTTCTCCATAATCAATTCTTTCAATTTCCTTATTGTCCCTATATACAATAAAAGAATATTGCATATCTATTTCCCCTTCAGCTACAACCTTTATATTTATAGGTTGTCCAACAAGTGAAAATTTTCTTGAATCATATATTATGTCAACTATCTTTGCAGGCTTTTCACTTCTTCTATCAATAGTATATCCTATTGTTTTTATATCTTCATATTCATCTTCAAAAGATTGATCTTTAACATATAAAGATATATCATACTCCCCTGCCTTTTTAGGAATCCATTCATATTCATCTCTTCTAATATAACCAGTATCAATAGCCATAGGGCCATTAATTATATATCTATATAAAAGTTCTCTTCCTCCACTAGCATCTGCCTTAAGTCTTACAGGCTTGTCTGCCACTTGAGGAGAACTTATGTTAGGCGTAAAATTATTTATTTTAACCTTATTATAAGCCTTAACATTATATACAATTAGTGCCCTATCATCGTACTCTTTATTAGACAAAATATCTTTAACAAGACAAATCATCTTATATTTGCCTGGTATAGTTTCTTCATACGTTACTACTTTTCTAGAACTAAAATCTTGAATATTAGTTACTTTTCCATCTTCTGAAACCTTAATAAACTTATAAAGTAGGTTTCTTTTTCCTTCAATATTAACATCAACATTAAAATTTAACTCTTCATTGATTATTAAATTCTTACTTAAGCACTTAAAGTTTGTGATTTCAATTTTTGTCTGAGGTAAAACATCAAATATAACAGTTGTAAACTCATCAAAATTTGCCTTAGAATCAGCTCTTTTACATTCAACTAATATTTCATGTTTTCCTTCTTTACCTGGGGTGAATCTTAAAGTATTATTTATAGAATAATTTCTAATAAGTTCCCAATCATTGTTACCTAATATCCAAAATCTACAAAGCACACTTTCATTTGTATCTACTTTTATTTCAACCTTTTCCCCCATCATAGCTGTTGTTTTATCAATTTCTACATCCTTTATTATTCTAACCTTTTCTTCTAAACCAACTTCATACCTTTCCTTTGCTAAAAGGTCATATGGTTTTTCAGAATCTTCTCTCTTACCCTGAACCATTACTATATATTTACCCTCTTCTCTTGGTCTCCATACACATGTATTATCATCTGAAAATTCCTGAATAGTATTCCATATTCCTGAACTTCCTATAATAAATTTATATTTTATATTTTCTTCTTTAAAATCAGCCCTTATATGAACTTCATCATTTACTATTCCCGGACTATCTTTATCAAACTTCACTACCTCATCCACCATTATAGTATCACCTCTTCATCTTGATACATACAATTTTACCATATTTTGTAAGTTTGTACTAACATATATCTTAACTTTATTATAGCGACCTTTCGCTATCAATAAAAGTAAAAAAAAAGCAGATTGTCCTACTAAATATCACAATCTACTGAAATTAATAAAATTGAATTTAAGAATAGTCTATACTTTTACAACTTTTCTTATAATTCTTTCTAAATTACTTTCTAATCTTTTTTCATCATCTTTACTTCTTTTTTTAGGACTCGGAGTTTTTCCTCCTCCTCTTCTTATTTTTTGTGATAAATGGCGTTCTTCTAAAAGCCTATCTATATTCTCCTCAAAGTATACGTATCCTTTTGGATTTAATACATATGCTTTTTTAGGAAGGCACATAGCTGCAACTCCATAATCTTGACTTATTACTATATCATCTTTCTCAGTATTATTAACAACATGCATATCTACACTTTGAAATCCACTATCAACAATTCTTACCTCTGAATAATTACTATTTATATAATGGTTGAAATCACAAAATATTAAGACATTTACTTCATATTTTTTTGCTATATTTTCAATAATGGGGATGCTTGGACAAGCATCCCCATCTATAATTATCTTCATATATATTAGAATCTTTTTTCTAATTCAGCTTTCATATCTTCATAACCTGGTTTACCAAGTAATGCAAACATGTTCTTCTTATATTTTTCAACTCCTGGTTGATTGAATGGATTAACTCCTAGTAAATGTCCACTTATACCAACTGCTTTTTCAAAGAAGTAAACTAATTGTCCAAAGTAGTATGCTGATAATTCTGGAACATTAACTATCATGTTTGGAACATCTCCATCATTGTGAGCTATTACTGTTCCTTGGAATGTTTTCTTATTAACGAAGTCCATTTCTTTTCCAGCTAAGAAGTTTAATCCATCTAAGTTATCATCAGTAGCTTCTATAGTTATGTTCTTACGTGGAGCTTCTACATTAATAACTGTTTCTATAAGATCTCTTCTACCTTCTTGTATGTATTGTCCCATTGAGTGAAGATCTGTTGTAAAATCTACTGCAGCTGGGAATAATCCCTTTCCATCTTTACCTTCTGATTCACCAAATAATTGTTTCCACCATTCATTGAAGTAATGTAATGCTGGTTCATAATTTACTAGTAATTCAATGTTTTTACCCTTGTTGTATAATGCATTTCTAGCTGCTGCATATTTGTAACAATCATTTTCAGCTAAATTAGGGTTAGAGTATATTTCTCTTGCATCTTGAGCACCACTCATCATTTCATCTATGTCAATTCCTGCTGCTGCTATAGGTAAAAGACCAACTGGAGTTAATACTGAGAATCTTCCTCCAACATCATCAGGTATAACAAAAGTTTCATATCCTTCTGCATCTGCTAAAGTCTTTAATGCACCTTTTGAAGCATCAGTAGTTGCAAATATTCTCTTCTTAGCTTCTTCTTTTCCATATTTCTTTTCCATATAATCTTTTAAAATTCTAAATGCTATTGCAGGTTCAGTAGTAGTTCCTGATTTAGAAATTACATTAACTGAAATATCTTTTCCTTCAATTGCTTCTAAAAGATCACACATGTAAGTTGAGCTTATATTGTTTCCAACATAGAATATTTTAGGAGCTTTTCTCTTATCTGAATCTAATGCATTATGGAAATTGCTTGTTAGCATTTCTATTGCAGCTCTTGCTCCTAAGTATGATCCACCAATTCCTACAACTATTAATATATCAGAATCATTTTTAATTTTATCTGCTGCCTTCTTTATTCTTTCAAATTCAGCTTTATCGTAATTTACAGGTAGATCAACCCAACCTAAAAAGTCATTTCCTGCACCTGTTTTGTTGTGTAGTCTGTCATGGGCTACCTTTACAAAATCACTCATGTACATTATTTCATGCTCCGAAAGCATTGGAGCTGTCTTTGATAAATCAAATGTCAATCCTTTTTTCATATTAATTACCTCCGAATATTATTAAATGGAAATTTACCATTATTATTATAACATACTTAATACTCATTTTTTTATTATCTTAATTATTATTGGCTTTATTTTTGATATTATAATTATATTTTCATATTTTTTGAATTATTAAAGCTAATTAATATGTGTATTTCTTCTATTTAATGAAAAAACCCGATAAAGTATATATAATCTTATACTTTATCGGGATAATTTATTACCAGAATTTATTATATTCTAAATTGATTAACTGCCTTTTCCATATTTGAAGTAAGCTCAGATAGATTATCAGTTGAATCTTTAATATCTGTACTTGATACTACAAATTCATTTGTAGCTACTGATATTTCCTCTGATGTTGCTACCATTTCTAAGATTTCCTTAGCGAAACTAGCAAAAGAATCATTTAAAACTTCCATAAACTTAGAAAGATTCTCCATATCCTCGCAACTATCATTAGCTTTATTACTTATATCTTTAGATTTCTTATTTATACTATCAATATTTTCTTTACTTTCATTCATCTTAGCATCAAAATCATTTAATATTATATTAATTTCTGATAACTCAGATGCTTGACTTTCAGTCCCCTTAGTAGCTTGTGCTATAGAATCATTTATATTAGATGTACCTTCTATAAATATTTCTGATATATTTTTTAATTGAGTACTTTCATTATTTAATTCATCAGCTGATTCTTTAATAACATTTATCATATTTCCTACAGACTTTTTAGTATCTTCAAGGGAGTTATAAATTGCTGTTATTTCATCATTTATTGTTTCATTTATTTCTTTAGCTTCAAAATTACCAGTAGATATTTCTTCAACTTCATCTTTAAGTTTAACTAATCTTTTAGATATTTTATCAGCTATAAAGTAAGATACTATTAGCATAATTATTAACGCAACTGTACCTATTATGATTAACATTACAATTAAATTATTCATTTGAGATAACATATCTGCTAAATCACAAGTAATTCCAACTGACCATCCTGTGTTTTCAACTGGTGCATATCCTAAAAATTTAGTTTTTCCATCAAATTTATAACTTCCAGCCCCACTCTCACCTGAAATCATCTTTTTTGTAATATCAGCTAGTTCTTCATATGAACTATCAGTTTTTGCATCCTCTATTCTATTTACTTTATTCTTTACTTTTTCTATATCATTATTCATGATATTAGTACCATTTTCATCTACAACATAAGCTGTTCCTGTTTGTGCAAATCTAATATCATTAGTTATTTTGCAAAAGCTATCTGCATCTTTAGAAAAGAAAAGTATAGCTATCATTTCTCCTTGATAGTTAAGTATAGGAGTAGTTATAGATATTTGTAATCCTCCATCAGCTTTACTTAAAGTAGGAGCTGAAAAATAACTCTTTCCTGCTAAATTTTATTTAAAATATGCCTTATCAGAAACATCAACAGTTTCTCCAAGTATGGTTTTACATTCACCGTTTAAATCTATAATTGCAGCTTTTTTATACTTTTGATCTTTAACAATCCCAGATAAATAGTTCAATTTTGATTCAAGACTTACATCACTATTCCTTAAAATAGCACTTTCAGCTACAACTTCAACTTTACTTGTTTCTAGTTCAATAATCCTTCCTATATCTTGACCAACTTGCTTTGCAAAGCTACTTAACAGTTCACTTGAACTATTTAATAAGGCTTTTCTTCCTATTACTGCAGCTGAAGTAACAAGTATGATAACCGCTGTTATCGTCAGAATAAAATTCTTGGTCATTATTTGTTGTTTAATCCCTTTTGTTTTTACCAATTCCTTTTTCATTTGTTCCTCCTAAGTTCTCATATATCACTCTAATATTCGTAGTTATATATAGATTTCTTTAACTTATTTTAAATATATTTGACATACCAAAATATTTGACATACCAAAATATTTTACAACAATTAATCGAACTAACATAGAAAAATTCAACAAAATCACAAAGGGAAAATATGTCTTAAACAAAAGAAAAAGTTTTCATAATATTTTAAAAACACCACTTAGATATATTAGTTATAAAACCATATTTCTAAGTCAAAAACATCTAAGTACGTAGATATAATAAAATAAATTATTCATCTACATCTAAAAAATAGCTAAGTAAAATTATTAAAAAACCCTACTCCATTTCTTATACTTTACTCCTAATCTTATTTCATCATATCTTATATTATCTTGAATCTCTAAAAGAGCATCTTTATTTTCAATATCTAATTCAGCCCTTATCATATAATTTGCAATTCCTTCTCTTGGAATATAATTAAAATTAACATTACCTTTATACTTTTCTTTAATCTTTCTAACTAAATTATTATTTACCGCACCTATATAACTATTAATAATTTCCCCATTACAATAATATAAATATTTCATCTCTACTACTCCCTATTAACTTTATTTAAAAATCTATCAAATTATATATTTATATTCTTTAATTTGCTACATAATAACTATACCTAAAACTAAACAGTATACTGCTCTTAAAATTTAAAACCACGGATTAGTAATTGCTAAAATTATAGAAACTATCATTTAAATTCAAGTTGTTTCCACTTTTTATATTCTTTTGGCATACATTTAGCACATGGTCTATAGCCTGCTTTTATAGCTGTTTCTTCATCCTTAAAAAACACTCTATACTTTACATATTGACCTTTTTTAATAGCATTATTTGCAGACCAACAGTCTAATCTTCCATAAATCTTTAATTTTTTATGTCCTCCCATTGTTCCTTTTTCTTTACTTAGATATTCTTTTCCATCTTCACCCATTAGCTTATATAATTTTTCCTCCATAATTTTCCCTCCAATACTTAGATTATAAATTTCTATAAAAATATCTTATATCTTTTATTCACAATTCACAATTTTATCAACACATTTATCCCCAAAATAAAGACTAACTAGCACTTTTTCCACAGCTTTAATAAATAATAAAATCACAAAAAAATGCACGTTATCTTAATAACGTGCATCTTTCATTATCTACAGAGAGAGAAACATCTTACTCTGCTTCAAATTGATCCTTACCTACTCCGCATAGTGGACAAACGAAATCTTCTGGAACATCAGCCCAAGCTGTACCTGGTTGAATTCCTCCTTCTACATATCCTTCTGTTTCATCATAAATGTAACCACAAACTGTACATACATATCTCATGTCTGATCTCTCCTATCTATTATTAATTGTTTATCTATATAAATATTTATTAAAATTATTAGCTATTTAAGTAAATTTTCTACTAATGCTGGAATGTTTTCATAATCTGTTTCATCTGGATTCCAAAGTGATTTTATTTCATTATCAACTACTTCAAAACCAGCTTCATTTAATTTAGCTTTTAGTATCTTTGTACCTTCTCCACTCCATCCATAGCAACCGAAAGCTGCTGCTTTCTTATTTTTGAATTTTAAAGATTTTAAGAATGCTAACCATCCAGTAACTCCTGGAAGAATATCATTACCTACAGTTGGCGAACCTACTGAAATTGCTTTAGACTTAAATACTTCAGTCATTACTTCATTCTTATCTGATTTTGATATATTAAATACCTTAACTACTGTATCTGGACTTTGAGTGTGAATTTCTTCAGCAATTCTTTGACCAATTTTTGCTGTTCCTTCCCACATAGTGTCATAAACTACTGTAACTTGGTCTTCTTGATAAGCCTTAGACCATTCAGCATACTTTTCTATTATTTGTAGAGGATTTTCTCTCCAAATTGCACCGTGGCTTGGAGCTATCATATCTATTGGAATATTCATTCCAACTATTTCATCTATCTTCTTACTTACTAATGGTGAAAGTATGTTTGCATAATACTTCATTGCTTCCTTCATTAATAAGCATTGGTTAGCTTTATCATTAAACATTTCTTCTACTGCAAAGTGTTGACCAAATGCATCATTTGATAATAAAATGTTATCTCCTGTCATATATGTCGCCATTGAATCTGGCCAGTGAAGCATTCTCATTTCTACAAAAACAAGTTGCTTTCCATTACCGATATCAAGAGTATCTCCAGTCTTAACTACATGGAAGTTCCATCCTCTTTTACCGTATTGACCTTCTAAGCTCTTTACAGCATTAGCTGTACAATAAATTGGAGTATCAGGAATTTCATCCATTAAAGCAGTTAATGCTCTTGAATGATCTATTTCTCCGTGATTTGCTATGATATAATCAATCTTATTTAAATCTATTTCCTTTTTTAAGTTTTCAACAAATTCAAAACGGTGTGGTGCCCAAACTGTATCAATTAAAACAGTTTTTTCTTCTTCTATTAAATAAGCATTTTGACTTGAACCATTCTTTATTGAATATTCATCTCCATGAAATTTTTCAAGTTCCCAGTCTAAATAGCCTACCCAGCTTATATTATTTTTAACTTTCTTCTTCACTATTATTCCCATCCTCTCTCCAAGATAATTCATCTTTTTACCTTGCGTTTTCTCTATGAGTAAATTATACTTAAGAAAAAAAAGAAAAATATGTTGAAATTCCAACAAGAGGTCAAAAAATGCAAAAATATATTCCACTATTTTTAAAAAAACCTGTTATTTTCAGGGCTTGATGAAGAAGAAATATTATATTTAATTGAACTGCTTAAACCTAAAGCAAAAGAATTCAAAAAAGGAAGCTTTATATTAGAGAGTGGTGATACTTCGGATGAAATAGGTTTATTGCTTTCTGGAACCATATTGCTTACACAAGAAGATATTTGGGGACATAGAAGCATTATAAATAAATTGCCTGCAGGCAATACTTTTGCAGAACCTTTTGCTACAGCAAAAGTTCCTCTTAATCTCAGCATAGAAGCTCATGAAGATTGTCTCGTAATACTATTTAAGTTAGACAAGCTTCTTTCACTAGATTATTTAACAGATCCTACACATAATAAGTTAGTAAAAAATCTAGTAAATGTTCTTGTTAAAAAAGCTTTCAATTTAAATGCTAAAATATCTCATATGAATAAGAGAAGTACACGTGAAAAACTACTTTCATATTTATCGTCACAATCTCAAAAAAATAATAATTTAGAATTTGATATACCTTTTGACCGTCAGCAGCTTGCTGATTATCTTGGTGTTGAAAGAAGCGCTATGAGCGTAGAATTGTCTAAACTCCAAAAGGATGGTATATTAAAAACCAAGCGAAATCATTTCAAAATTAATATGATTGAAAAATAAAAATAATAGGCAATATTAGATTTCTCTAATATTGCCTATTATTATTTACGTGTTAAGTATCCAGTATAATCACTTGTATGTAGAAGTTTATTAGCATTTTCTACTCTCTCTTTAGTAGGAGGATTAACTCCAGCTAAAGGATACTCTTTGCCAAGCTCTTCCCATTTAAAAGTTCCAAGTGTATGATATGGAAGTACTTCAACGCGATCTACATTATTTAAACTCTTTATAACCTTATCAAGTCTCATCAACTGTTCATCATTATCGCTTCCACCTGGTACAAGCACATGACGAATCCACATAGGTTTATTGATTTCTGATAAATATCTTGCCATATCAAGAATATTTGAGTTTGTCCATCCAGTCAAAATTTTATGCGCGTCCTCATCTATTTGCTTTATATCAAGCATAACAAGATCTGTTACCTTCATCAACTCATTAAACTTACTTATGAAAGGTTCTTCTCTTGTAAATGGATTTCCTGAAGTATCAAGAGTAGTATGAACACCCTTTGCTTTAGCTTTTTTGAAAAACTCAATCAAGAAATCTATTTGAAGAAGAGGTTCACCACCACTTACGGTGATGCCCCCTTCCTTTTTCCAGTAAGATTTATATCTAAGAGCTTGAGACAAAAGCTCATCAGCAGTTTTTGTCTCACCACCATTCATGTCCCAAGTATCAGGATTGTGGCAGAACTGACATCTCATACGACATCCTTGTAAAAATACCACAAAACGAATTCCTGGTCCATCAACAGATCCAAAGCTCTCTATTAAATGAATTCTACCTATAGTACTCACAATTACATTCTTTCATGACATGTTCTAGAGATAACATCTAATTGTTGTTCTCTTGTTAAGTCGATGAATTTAACTGCATATCCAGATACACGGATAGTGAAGTTAGCGTATTCTTCTTTTTCTGGATGTTCCATAGCATCTTTTAATTTTTCAACACCAAATACATTTACGTTTAAGTGGTGTGGACCTTGATCGAAGTAACCATCTAAAACTTGAACTAACTTGTCCACTTGTTCTTCTTTATCGTGTCCTAAAGCAGATGGGTTAATTGTTTGTGTATTAGAAATACCATCTAATGCCCATTCGTATGGTAACTTAGCTACAGAGTTTAATGAAGCTAATAATCCATTTTGTTCTGCTCCGTATGATGGAGATGCTCCTGGTGAAAGTGGAGTCCAAGCTCTTCTTCCATCTGGCATGTTACCAGTGTACTTACCATATACTACGTTTGAAGTGATAGTAAGGATTGATGTAGTTGGCTCAGAATTTCTGTATGTGTGTCTCTTCTTGATTTTTTCAAGGAATGAGTTAAGAACATATACACCAATTTCATCTGCTCTATCATCATCGTTTCCGTATTTAGGGAAGTCTCCTTCGATTTCGTAGTCTACTACTAGACCATTTTCATCTCTTACAGTCTTAACTTTAGCATATTTGATTGCTGAAAGTGAATCTATTACGTGAGAGAAACCAGCTATACCAGTAGCAAATGTTCTTCTTACGTCTGTATCGATAAGAGCCATTTCTGCTGCTTCATAGTAGTATTTATCGTGCATGTATTGGATTAAGTTTAATACATTTACGTAAAGACCAGCTAACCAGTCACTCATTTGTTCGTATTTAGCGATTACTTCATCGTAATTTAAGTATTCTGAAGTAATTCCTTTGTATTCAGGTCCTACTTGCTTACCTGATTTTTCATCTATACCACCATTGATAGCGTATAATAAACATTTAGCAAGGTTTGCTCTAGCTCCGAAGAATTGCATTTCCTTACCAGTTTGCGTTGCAGATACACAGCAGCAGATTGAATAGTCATCTCCCCATACTGGTTTCATAACATCATCATTTTCGTATTGAATTGAGCTTGTATCTACTGAAATCTTAGCAGCATACTTCTTGAAGTTTTCTGGAAGTGCTGAAGAATAGAATACAGTTAAGTTTGGTTCTGGAGATGGTCCCATGTTTTCTAATGTGTGTAAGAAACGGTAGTCGTTCTTTGTTACCATGTGACGTCCATCAACACCGATACCAGCTAATCCGATAGTAACCCATGATGGATCTCCTGAGAATAATTCATTGTAAGAAGTTATTCTTGCGAATTTAACCATTCTACATTTGATTGTTAAATGGTCGATTAATTCTTGAGCTTCTGCTTCAGTAATAACTCCATTTTCTAAATCTCTTTGTATATATATATCAAGGAATGTAGATACACGTCCTATTGACATAGCCGCACCATTTTGAGTCTTGATTGCAGCAAGATATCCAAAGTATAACCATTGAACTGCTTCTTTAGCGTTCTTAGCTGGTTCAGATATATCATATCCATAGCTTTCAGCCATTTTCTTCATATCTTTAAGAGCTTTTATTTGCTCTGCAATTTCTTCTCTTAGACGGATAACATCATCTGTCATAGTTCCGTCACCACAGTTAGCGTGATCTTTTTGTTTTGCTTCTATAAGATAATCTATACCGTAAAGAGCGATTCTTCTGTAGTCACCTACGATACGTCCACGTCCATAAGTATCTGGAAGACCTGTAATGATATGGCTGCTACGAGCTGCTCTCATTTCAGGTGTATAAGCATCAAATACTGCTTGGTTATGTGTTTTATGATATTCAGTAAATATCTTGTGTAATTCTGGATTTGGTGTATATCCATAGTTTTCACAAGATTGTTCTGCCATTCTGATACCACCGTATGGCATGAAAGCTCTCTTAAGAGGCTTGTCTGTTTGAAGACCTACGATTTGTTCAAGATCTTTTAATTCTTCATCAATATATCCAGGGCCATAAGCTGTAAGACCAGAAACAACTTCTGTTTCCATGTCAAGTACTCCGCCTTTAGCTCTTTCTTCTTTTTGTAATTCTTGTAATTTACCCCAAAGTTTATTTGTAGCATCTGTTGGACCTGCAAGGAAGCTTTCATCACCATCATATGGTTTATAGTTCTTTTGGATGAAGTCTCTTACATTGATTTCTTCTTTCCATAATCTTCCTTCGAACCCATTCCATTGTTCTTTTTGTAACATTTGCAATCCTCCTTATAAAATGTATCATCTGTACCTTGTACATCTTACATTGTCTATTGTATACAATTAAAGTTAAAAAAACAAGCCCTACTGGACTTGTTTTAATTAATCAAATTTTGCGAAAAATCAAACAAAAGATTTTATTTGTAATAGTTATATTCATATTAATTTTAGCCATTCATTACTCTTATTAAAATATTCTTTTTTTATTATTAAAGAATGAAATTACACATTTCTGTTTTCTTATTTTAATTCACCTATAAACGGCTGTGCTAAAATAAATTTCTATACTATTAGCAAATAAAAAAATAAGACTTTAAATATAAAATCCACATTTTTTATATAAACCATCTTAAAGGCAAAAGTATAATTATCAAAGACACTCTACAATTTATGAATATTTAAATTGCAAGCGCCATCCATACTGAGATAAATATAATAAAAATAAACGGGTATTTATCTAAATAATTTCAAAATCATTTAGATAAATACCCGTTTACATTTTTATATAAAATCATGTTTTATTTCTTCATCTACTTCTATATTTTTAATAAACTTTGCAGGTACTCCCCCATAAACTGTATTTTCTGGTACATCTGTAACAACTACAGCTCCTGCAGCAATTACAGCCCCATCTCCAATTGTTACTCCTTGACATATAGTAGAATTCGATCCAATCCAAACATTTTTACCTATATGGATTGGTGCAGGAATTATATTACTTCTACAATTTGGAATTAAGCTATGATTTAGAGTTGCCATAACTACATTATGTCCAATTAAAGCCCCATCATCAATAGTAACTCCTCCTTGATCTTGTATTTTTACTCCTGAATTAAAAAATACATTCTTTCCAATCTTTAAGTTTTTCCCACAATCAGTATTGAATGGTGGAAATAATGCAAAACTATTATCAATTTCCCTACCTGTTATTTTGCTCATTATTTCAATTATTTCTTTATTAGAATGATACCCTGTATTTAATTCTGATGTTAATCTAATTGCTTCCTGTGATAATTCATGCATAAAAAGATGAGCCTCTGAACCTGCTTCAATCTCTTTTTCACTATTCATATATTCTAAAAACTCATTTAAGTCCATTTTATTTTCACCGCCTTTAATATAATTATAAATCAAATAATATTTTTTTATACTATATCTTAATACCATCCAATTGCTTCATGCAACCAGTTTTCTATTGTTGGACAAGTATTTAAAATAATAATAGAACAAATAATTAAAGCAGCTACAATTATAATTAAATTCTTATGTTTTTTCATTTCCTTCACCTCATTAATCTAATCTTTATCTTTAGCTTACTCACATATTTAATCATAAAATCTTAGAACTATACCAATACAAAAAATAGGAGTCCTTGATTACTCAAAGCCCCCCTCTATTAAAAGTTATTGATTAATTAATTTCCACTACATCCATTTTTATTTTCGCCACATTTATGGCTTCCACATGAATGCCCTTCTCCATGATGGCTACACTTTATATTTGGATTATATCCTAAGTTTCCTGCTAAAAACGCTTTCACTGCATCATCTGCACTTCCTGATACTCCACCATAAAACTTAATTCCAGCTTGTGTTAATGCATTTTGTGCACCCATGCCTATGCTTCCACAAATTAAAACCTCTACCTTTGATGAAAATAAAAATCCACCTAAAGCCCCATGACCTTGACCATTAGTATCAATAATCTCTTCATTTAAAATTTTTCCATTTTCAACATCATAAATTTTAAATTGTTCTGTATGTCCAAAATGTTGAAATATCTCGCCATTTTTATAAGTTACCGCTATCCTCATTATATTTACTCCTTTTCTATTTCTTTTATCAGCTTTCAATGAATTCGATTTACAACAACCTATACAATAAGCGCTTCCATCGCATAAAAAATAGTTTCCACCTTTTATTTTAAACCCTCTGCCTTCTACAATACAGTCTATTAGTTTCTTTTTAGCAGAATTATAAATAAGCTGTGCAGTTGTTCTTCTTATACCCATCATATCTGCACACTGCTCTTGGCTTAATCCTTCTTTATCGATAAGTCTTATTGCCTCATATTCATCTACACTTATTACAACTACTTCTGATTCTTTTTCATGACCTAAAGGCACAAACTCCTTATATAAGGGCTCCTTACATACTCTTCTTTTTATACATCTTGGCATTAATCATGCCTCCATTTCTTATAATGCTCACACTTTAAACAATACCTCATAACAATAGGGGTTGAAGCATCATAATATTCCATGGCCCACTTACAAATTTCTTTATATATAGGAACTACAGCTTTCCCCTTTTCTGTAAGAGAATAAACCGAATATACTTTTTTATCTCCTATACTTCTTTTAGAAATCCATTCTCTTTCTATCAAACCTTGAAGAGTGTTCCCAAGTACTCCATCTGTAATATTTATCATCTCAGAGTGTATCTCACTAAAACGCATTTCACCAAATGTATTCAAAAGACAAATAATTCTACTATTCCATTTTCCACCTAATGCAGCAATGCCGTATTCTAAGGGACATCTAATATCATCATCTGTTTTTTTTCTGTACATTTAGCTCGCCCCCTTTTTAGTGGCATATGCCACTAAAACAATAATATCATTTCCATATTTGTAAGTCTATACTCATAAATTTAAGAGTATATTTAGAAGACTAAAGTCAAATATTATCTAAAGACTTTTCTCATAACAAACTTCTTTTGCTCCAAAGCTTTCCTTGTTCTTTCCATTAAAACAAAATCCTCTTGCTTCATAAAATTTTCTTGCTCTATAGTTTTCTTCAAATACCCAAAGCATTACTTTTTTATATCCAGCCTCCTTAATATCCTTTATCACTCTTTCCATCATTTTAGTTCCATATCCCTTTGCCCAATTATCCTGAAGACTATGAATATTTATTAGTTCAGCATATCCCAGCATATCGTCTTCTCTAGTTTTGTCCCAATAAGCAATACAGTGAGGTTTGTTATTTACCTCAAGAATATAGCCATGTCCAATATTTTTATTAAGAAGTTCTTTATATATTTCTTTTGCTCTGTTAATATCAGTATATTTTCTTAACATCTCAGCAGATAATATATTTTTAAATGCTACCTTCCAACTTTCAGTTTGTATATATGCTAAAACCTCTTCATCATGAGCTTTAACCTTTCTCACTAAATAACTCACCCAAAACTCCTCCCTTTACCATTTATATTTATATCTTTACTTAAATGGAATGTAATAACAAAAGTATACATTAAATTTTTCTGCAAAGATAGTAAACATAAAAATAGAAGCATGAGTTTTATACCTCTGCTCCTACTTTTCATTATATATTTTAATCACTAAAATCATTATCAAGTGTTATATGTATTTTATAATCTGGAAATTCTTTTTCCACTTTCTTCTTTATTACTTCTATCAAGCCGCTTCTATTCTCTACATCAAAATCAATTACAAGATCAAAGTTAATTCTCTTATCTTCTGTATCCACAAAAAATCCATGCATTTGTAATACTCCATCTTCGCTCATAGATAACTGTCTTATTCTCTCATGAATTTTAGTAATCACATCATTATTTGTATTAACAGAGTATATACCAATAGCAGCCATAATAACTGCATGTTTACGATACACATTTTCTTGAATTTTTCTAGTTAGTTCATCAATTTCACCAGCAGTCATTGTATCAGGAATTTCTATATGAGCAGAAGCCATATATCTATCAGGTCCATAATTATTAATAATTAAATCATATACACCTTTTACCTCTGGCTCTTTTGCTATTGTTTCCTTTATTGATTTACTAAAATCTCCTTCTGCACGTACTCCTATCATTTCATCAATGGCACCGCCTATCATCTCAAGTCCTGATTTTATAATAACTATAGAAATTATAGCTCCTACATATGCTTCCAAACTAATTCCTGACATTACATAAATAATAGCACTTACTAAAACTGAAATAGATAAAATAGAATCAAACATTGCATCTTTTCCTGAAGCAATAAGAGATCCTGAATTAGCTTGCTCACCTTTTTTCTTAACATATTGACCTAAAAGTAACTTTACAATAATAGCTGAAATTAAAATAACAAAAAATACTGTTGTATAATTTGAATCTTCAGGATGAATTATTTTCTTAATAGACTCTTTTAGTGAAGTAATACCTGCATATAAGACGATTGCAGCAATTACTAACTCACTTAGATATTCAATTCTTCCATATCCATAAGGATGCTTTTTATCTGGTGCCTTTCCTGATAATTTTGCTCCAAGAATTGTAATTATGCTTGAAACTGCATCACTTAAATTATTAACAGCATCAAGTGTTACTGCTATGGAATTAGTTATGACTCCAACAAAAGCTTTAAAAGCCGCAAGAA
The DNA here is from genome assembly GCF_900116755.1 of Clostridium sp. DSM 8431. Classification (GTDB taxonomy): domain Bacteria; phylum Bacillota; class Clostridia; order Clostridiales; family Clostridiaceae; genus Clostridium. The sequence goes on along the minus strand of NZ_FPBY01000012.1, from coordinate 521 downwards.
TTACATTAGCTAATATTCCAATTATACTTGTCTTAACAATAATCTTTTCTCTGTCATCTTGTATTATGTTTGATTTTTCATTCATTTTAATCCTTCCCTTCTCATATAATTATGATTATCCGGTTTCTTCTTATGTAATAAATCAAAACTTTATCTACAATGAAATTTCTGTTCATAATTAAGATTATTAAACTTAAGTTTTTTCATTTTTAATTGTGAGCAATCTATTTTGTTTTGTCAACAGTCATTGAAATTAATAAGATTATCATAATTTTCTCTCAGCTAAAATTACAGAATTGCAAACTGTGCTAGTTGTTTCTTTTATTATTGTAAACTTATTTTTAAGCCAAAAACATTCTGACTGAGGATTTCCTTTTACCCATGCAAGTCTAACCAGGTGAACTACCCATTGTCTAAAGCCAATGAGCTTCCTGCTTCGCAGACCTCGTAACCTACTATCTCCACAGGCGTTAATTTGGGCAGTCCCTGCCCTATGCATTATTTTTTTACGCTATTTGTCT